>DATMFU010000305.1:0-17760 GCA_035556015.1 Niallia sp.
ACTTGTTCTTGATTTAATTTCATCATTTCTTCTAAGGCTTTTTTTCCGTTGGATGCTAATTTATTAATTACTGCTTGAACATCTTGATTTTCTACTTGCTGATTTTTTACTTTTAATTCTTTTTCAACAACTGACATCATAGATCCCTCCAACATAATAAAATATAATTTGTGAATAATTTCACATATTTCTTTAAAAGAAAAAAACTATTCTCATAGTCTGTGAATATTTTCACATATACTTCCTTTAAAGAAGAACTATATCATTATAGTCCCATTTGATTTACTACTTTTCAACTTCCTTTGATTGGATTTTTCATTTCTTACCTTTACAGTTATATCTTAATCAGATTACGAAAAACATGCAACTACTTCCCTTTAAATTTGTTCAGTTTTTCACAATGTTGTTCACATTTCATTCATATTTGAAAAAAACCTTTATTTTCTCTATAATATAATTGTGATTTTATTAACAATGAAAGGGTTTACATTGTGAAAAAACAAAATAAGAAAACTGGTATGAATCATCAAGATACTTATCAGTTAATCATGCGTATTTCTTATCGTTTATTTATGGAATTAGGATATCGAAAGGTAAGTACTAGAATGATTGCTGAACAATGTGGGATTTCTCAGCCAGCTCTATACCATCATTTTAAAAATAAACAACAAATTTATATGGAGGTAATTTTTAATTCCATACAGCAAACAGAAAATGCATTACTAAAAGTTATCGAAAAATATGATTCTCTTGAAGATCGACTATTACAAATAGCTATATTTTTTATGACAAATTATCAAGAAGATCTTATGCAAATGTTCCATGATCTTCAACATGAAATGCCAGAAGATGTACAAAAACAATTAAAAACACATTGGCAAAGTGGGTTTCTTCAGCCAGTTGTGGGTATACTAGAAAATGGGGTTAAAAAAAATGAAATTGCTCCATTTGAATCAGTTAATAGCAATAGCTTTGAAATTGCATTAATTTTCCTTCAGTATATTCAAACGGTTATTCAACCTTCTTCTATGAAGACACTTACCGATTCTCAACAAGAACAATTAGTTAGTAGAAAAGCCCAATTAATTGTCCATTTATTTTTACATGGAATCGCAAAGAAAAAAATTTAAGCAAAACACTTAATTTTTTCGTAAAGTCATTATATAATTACTTATCAGCTGATAAGTTTTTTTATCTACTGCTTATCAGTTGATAAGTAAAATAATATTTTTATAAGGAGTTAAAAAATGAAGAATTTTATTCATCGATATTTTGCCTTTGTTTCTAGTAAAAAGGGCAAGTGGCTAACACTAATAGCCTGGATTCTAATTGTGGGAGTTTTGAGTGCCACTTTACCACAAGCTAGCTCACAAAAAAATGACTTAGCTCAAACAATTCCTACAGATTCACCTTCACAGCAAGCAGAAGAGCTAATGAACAAGGAATTTCCAAATGAACAAGGTACACCAGCTTTAATTACATGGTATCGTAGTGATGGCCTAACAGAGAATGACTTAACAAAGATACAAGAACTTACGGAAAAGTTAACCGAAAAACCTATTGAACATCAACAAGCTATTATTCCATATCATCAAATGCCATTAGAAGTTGTTAAACAGCAGACTTCTGAAGATGGAACAACATTAGTACTAACTATTCTTTTTGAGAATGGAGTAGAAACGAATAGCCTGAAAGAAAGTATTGAAGACCTTGAAAAAGTAGCAGATAATACTTTTTCAAAAAATCCTTTTGATACGAATATAAAAGAAGATAAAGATTTACATGCTAGAACAACAGGTCCTGTTGGTATCTCCATAGATGCTACCTCCTTATTTAGTCAAGGTGATTTATCTTTACTTTTCGGTACAGTAGCTATCGTATTAGTATGCTTGCTTATTATTTACCGATCACCTATATTAGCTCTTATTCCACTCATTGGAGTTGGTATTGCATATGGAGCAACTACTCCAATACTTGGAGCTATGGCAGAAGCAGGTTGGATTGAATTTGACTCTCAAAGTATTTCTATTATGACCGTATTATTATTCGGTGCTGGAACTGATTATTGTTTATTTATTATAAGTAGATACAGAACTTACTTAACAAAAGAGTCTTTAAAAACAGTGGCAATGCAACAAGCATTGAAGAGATCTGGGGGAGCTGTTGCCATGAGTGGTTTAACAGTTGTATTCTCTCTCCTTGTTCTATTATTTGCTGAATATGGTTCTGTCCAACGATTTGCTGTACCGTTTAGTTTAGCAATATTAATAATGATGGTAGCTAGTTTAAGCTTAGTACCTGCAATTCTTGCTATACTAGGAAGAATATCTTTCTATCCATTTGTTCCTAGAACAGAAGAGATGATAGAACAAAGAGCTGCCAAAAAGAAGAAAAGTCCGAAGAAAAAGAGCAATAAGCAAACTTTTGGTATGCATATTGGAAATATCGTAACAAAGCATCCATGGAAAGTAACAATCATCACAACTCTTTTCCTTGCATTATTTGCATTCTTCTCTACTAAAACTACCTATACGTATGACCTACTTTCTTCTTTCCCAGAGGATATGCCGTCACGAGAAGGTTTTGCTTTGATGGAAGAACATTTTAATGCTGGTGAATTAGCACCTCTTTCTATCATGATTGATACAGAAGGAAAAGAAATCAAAGTTCAAGATGCATTAACTAAATTAGATTCAGTGGCAAATGTATCAGATCCTGAAACTGGAAAATCCAATAAAGATTTAGTGAAGTACTCTGTAGAATTAAGTACAAATCCTTATTCTAATGAAGCAATGGATGACCTACCTACTATTAAGAAAACGGTGAAAGAAGAATTAGAAAAAGCAGGAATAACGAAAAGTGATGACAAAGTATGGATGGCTGGTATCACAGCAGAGCAATTGGATACGAAAGAAACAACAAGCCATGATGCAAGTGTTATCATCCCAATCAATATTTCCCTAATAGCTGTGCTTTTACTTGTTTACTTACGATCTATTACAGCTACTATTTACCTCATTGCTACTGTATTATTATCTTATTTTAGTGCATTAGGTTTAGGGTGGATTATTCTTCACTACTTCTTTGGAGTAGAAGCAATTCAAGGATTAATACCACTATATTCCTTTGTATTTATAGTAGCATTAGGGGAAGATTATAATATTTTCATGATTTCAAGTATATGGAAAAAGAGCAAAGAGAAGCCACTCCTTCAAGCAATTAAAGAAGGTGTAGCAGAATCTGGTGGTGTTATTACATCTGCTGGTATTATTTTAGCCGCAACCTTTATGGTTTTAACAACCTTGCCAATGCAAGTCCTTGTACATTTTGGAACCATTACCGCAATTGGAGTGCTATTAGATACTTTTGTTGTTCGTCCATTCTTAGTACCAAGTTTAACTACCTTATTCGGTAAAAAAGCCTTTTGGCCATCCAAAAAGTATGGAACAGGATCAACGAAAGATACTAATGCAGAATAAGTAAATTATCTCAACTTAATTAAAATAGAAAGGTCAGATGATACACTTGATGAAGTGTACCATCTGACCTAATTATTTATGAAAATAAGCTAAACAAAATCATTGTATGAGGACTACCCATTATTAAGATTTACATATCAATAAGCTTTTGCCCAATAAACCAACTTTTCTGTTTTTTCTCCACAACAAACACAAGCGTCTCCAACTGCTTCTTTTTCAAAAGGCATGCATCTGGATGTTGCACCTGTTTCTTCTTTTATCTTATCCTCACAACTGCGTTTCCCACACCACATTGCCTTAATAAAACCAGGCTTATCTTTTGCTATATATCCTTTAAACTCCTGGAAGTTCAAAGCAACATGAGTATTGTCTTCTCTGTGGTTAGTCGCCTTTTTTAACAAGTTAGACTGAATGTCTTTTAATAACTGATCAATTGTCTGTGCAAGTCCATCCAGGGGTACAAACTGTTTTTCACCTGTATCTCTACGCACAAGAACTACTTGTTTTTTTTCTATATCCTTAGGTCCCACTTCTAAGCGTAAAGGAATTCCCTTCATTTCATACTCATTGAATTTCCACCCAGGCTTTTTGTCACTACTGTCTATACTTACTCTTACGGATCGACTTAATTCATTCTTTAAGTTGTAAGCAAAATCTAATACGCCTTCTTTATGCTGAGCAATCGGCACTATTATTACTTGAGTTGGTGCAATCATTGGTGGTACTACTAATCCGCGATTATCTCCATGTACCATAATCATTGCTCCAATTATTCGAGTCGTAAACCCCCAAGAAGTTTGTTGCACATGTTGTAAATTACCTTCTCTATCCGAAAATTGGATACCGAATGATTTCGCAAAACCATCACCTAAATGATGAGATGTACCAGATTGAAGTGCTTTCCCATCATGCATCAAACTTTCAATGGTATACGTATATTTAGCTCCTGCAAATTTTTCTTTTTCTGTTTTCTGACCTTTTATTACTGGTAAAGCTAAATATTTCTCGCAAATTTCTGCATATACATTTAACATCTGAATCGTTTCTCTATCAGCATCCTCATCTGTTTCATGACATGTATGTCCTTCTTGCCATAGAAATTCCAAAGTACGTAAAAATGGTCTTGTTGTTTTTTCCCATCGTACTACATTGGCCCATTGATTATATAGTTTTGGTAAATCTCTATATGAATGAATGATATTTTTATAATGCTCCGCAAATAATACTTCAGATGTAGGACGCACACAAAGTCGTTCCGCTAACTCTTCTTCACCACCATGTGTAACCCATGCTACTTCAGGTGCAAAACCCTCAATATGGTCCTTTTCTTTCTGCAACAAACTTTCTGGGATAAATAATGGCATATAGACATTTTCATGACCGGTTTCTTTAATTCTTTTATCTAATGCCTCTTTAATATTCTCCCAAATGGCGGTACCATATGGTCTTATAATCATAGAACCTCTTACACTCGAATAATCAATTAATTCTGCTTTTGTCACTACATCTGTATACCATTGTGCAAAATCTTCTTCCATATTTGTTATACTCGTTACAAAATCCTTTGCCATTATTACAACCTCCCATTGCATTATAAAAAAACAAAAAAAGCCTGCTTTTCATAGGGACCATTCAAAATGGCGGTACCACCCTAATTCAAAGCAAAGCTTTACACTTATCCATGATAACGGTATTGAACCGCTGAATCTTTCAAAAGATTTTCTAATCGATACAGAACGAAAAAGGCAGGTTCAATGGCTATTTTATAGGTCCTTTCACCAAACTCCAAACCCTCTCTTCTAATAAAAATCACCATTTACTAATCCTTCTTATAGTTTCCTATTAACCTGTTTATTCTTTGTGAAAGATAATAACGAATATATTTAGTATTGTCAATAATCTATTTTTTATTCTAACTAAGAAGGTATTAAACTTTTCCTTCCAACCTTTTTCTAGCTCTTTGCATAGTAATCAAGTGTTGATTGTAATGCCTGCCCAGCAGGTATTTTTACCCCATGTCTAATCAAGCATGCTTCTAAACTAGCGAGTGCAAATAAAACATTTTCTTTCCGGCAGCTATATCCCATCGTTCCGATTCTCCATATCTTTCCATGAAGGGGACCAAACGAACTGGCTATTTCTACTCCAAATTGCTGAAGCATCATACTTCTTACAGATTCTGCATCTATTCCTTCAGGTACAGGAATACAAGTGACTGTAGGGAGTTTCCATCTTTCATCACCAAATATCTCTAACCCCATTGCTTTAATTCCTTCTATTAAAGCTTGCTCGTGGTATCGATGACGTTTTAATCTAGTCTCTAACCCTTCTTCTAAAACAATTCGTAATCCTTGATGCAATGCATATAACATAGAAGTTGCTTCTGTATGATGATTCAATCTTCTAGGACTCCAATAATCTTGTAATTGCGCTAAATCAAGATAATTGCTACGAATAAAGGGATTCATCTTTTTTTCATTTAGTTCTTTATCTGTTGCAATGCCTCTCTCTATCTTTTTACGAGCAAGTAATACCTTTTCTATTCGATCATTATAGGTAATTGGTGCATTCCCAGCAGGTACAGATAAACATTTTTGATTTCCACCAATAACAGCATCTATGTACCAATTATCAGTTTGCACATCTGCTCCTCCAATAGTTGCTACCGCATCCACAATAAAAAGAACATCTTGATCTCTACAAGCTTTTCCTACTTCCTCAAGAGGCTGCATACATCCAGTCGAAGTTTCTCCATGAACCATCGCCACAATTTTAGGTTGAACCTTTTTCATTTCCTTTATAATAACTTCTGGATCAAACACTTCTCCCCATTCACAATGTAATAGATGCAATTCTGCACCATATCTATCAGCAATTTCTGTTAATAAATGACCGAATCGCCCATAAATCGGAATTAGCACTTTATCACCAGGCTCAATTACACTTGCTAAAACAGCTTCTAATCCGGATCTTGATGTCCCATCAATTGGGTAAGCCCATTGATTAGTTGTTTGAAATACTTTCTTTATCATTTCCATAACTTCATTCATTAGCTCCGTAAAAGCAGGATCAAATTGTCCTAATATCGGTGTACTCATTGCTCTTAATACACGAGGATCTACTTCTACTGGACCTGGTGTCATAATCGTTCTTAAAGGCGTGTTCAATTCAGAAAATGTCATTATACTCTTCCTTTCATTCTTGAAAAAATAGTTTAGTACGCCATACGATGTAATAGTTCAAATAATACCACTATTCCGTTTCTCAAATCCTCCATCTTTGTCCATTCCTTTGGTGAATGACTAATTCCATTTACACTTGGCACAAATAACAAAGCAGTTGGACAATATGTTCCAAAGATTTGGGCATCATGACCTGCTCCACTAACCATTTCCTTATAAGGTACTTTCATATCTGTCACAACAGAACGACATATTTCTGTTAAATTTCCGTTCATTTCAACTGGTTTTACATCTACCCACTTCTCAATTTCCAATTCCATCCCTGTTTGGAGGCATTTCTCTCGAAAAAAAGAAAATATGATATCACAATATTGATTTAACACCGACTCTTGGTGGTGTCTAACATCTAAGGTGAAAATCACTTCATTTGCAATAACATTAGGAATATTAGGAGAAACCGTCATTTTCCCTACTGTAGCTACTAGACTAGAATCGATTGCTGGCACCTTATTTAAAGCATAAGAAATTAACTCGGAAGCAAGGTGAACACTATCTCTTCGAAAAGTCATGGGAGTAGTACCAGCATGATTACTCTCTCCCTTCACTCTTATGTTAAATCTTCTTTGCCCAACAATATGTGACACAATACCAATAGATTTTTTTTCTGATTCAAGTATAGCTCCTTGTTCAATATGTACCTCAACAAAAGAAGCAATGTCATCTCTTTTTGTTTTTTTGGACGAATTGATCATACCTGTATCATTCATTGCTTTCTTAAAATTAATATTATTAGTGTCGTATAATTCTTTACAATCTTCTTCCTTGTATTTACCCGTGATGGAACCGGACCCCCAAAACGCTAAAGGAAATCTACTTCCCTCTTCTTCACATAAAGAGACAATCTCTATTGTCTTTTTTGGTTTCCCATAGTGTTTATGCAGATAATTTACTGCTAATAAACTAGCAACCACGCCATAAGCTCCATCATATTTTCCCCCGTCGATGACGGTATCAATATGTGAACCTGTTAATATTACCTTGTCATTTTCTACCGTGCCTTTTAACCTACCAAATAAATTTCCTACTCCATCAAAATAAGGTTCAAGTTCTAATTCCTTCATTCTCTCAAAAAGAGCATGCTGTGCATTCTTCCAATTAGCATCATACAAAAGTCTCGTTACTCCACCATTTTTTGTTAGCCCAAAACCTGCTAGCCACTCCATCCATGAAAAAATCTCCTTTGTATCTAGATCTATGGAAGTATTCAAATTTTCCACACTCCTTTCAAGTAGAAACTCCTACTCTATTATTAATAAAATTGTATTAGAATAAGAATGCCTTCCGATAATACCCCTTTAACAATCCTTGTTCCCATATTTTAATAAATCGCTAGTTGGCAATACATTAGATAAAATGTTAGAATTATCTAAATACTTTGTACGAAATAACTAATTCAGATAAAGGGGGAATTTCTCATGAAACTGATGAACATCTTAAAGAATCCTATTTTTCACGATGTGAAAGTAATTGCTGGACATAAGGGTCTCACGAATGAAATTAAAAATATAACAATGATGGATGCTCCAGATATTGTTGAATACCTAAATGCTAATGACTTCTTAGTAACAACAGCCTATCATTTGAAAGAACATCCTCAGAATTTGCTTCAACTGATCAACAGTATGTATGAACAAGAATGTGCTGCTTTAGGAATAAAAACGAAAAGATTTTTACATGAAATCCCACAAGAAGTAATTGATTTTGCCAATGAACATAACTTTCCATTATTAGAAATTCCTTTAGAAACATCATTAGGAGAAATTGTAAATGCATCACTAAATTATATGCTTAACCAACGAACAGCCGAATTGACTACTGCTTTTGAAACACATCGAAAATTCACTCAGTATATTCTTAAAGGGAAAGGACTAAAAAGAATAGTAGAGGACTTATCTCATATGATTGGTAAAAAGATTGTTTTATTAGATGCCCATTTCCAAGTACATACTTCCTCTCATTCTAGAAATTCAATTAGTCAATTCTTTATTTCTTTACACGCAAAAGGATACAATTTTTTAGTAGGAAACGCTCTTTATACTTGTTTCTCAAAAAGAAATACAGAAGAAGTATATTCTGTATTTCCAATTTATACACATATAGGGAAGCCAGCTTACCTCATTGTTCTAGGGGAAGTTTCTTTTGAAGATCAAAGTCTACTCCTTACTATTGAGCAAGCTACAAATGTACTTTCTTTTGAGTTAATGCGAGAAAATACAGTGAAACAGTATGCAAGAAGAGGAAGAAATGAATTCTTTACACACTTTGTAGAAGGTAAATTTACATCTCCAGAAGAAGCAGAAAATCGAGCGAAGGAATTCTCCTTAAAAAAGGAACAAGCATCTATAGCCATAATTGGAAAAATGGACACCTTTGATCAACAACAAAAACCTTTCAGTCAGTATTCGGTAGAACTAGACTATATCTATGAATTTTTAGAATCAGAACTAACGAAAGCTCCATTTCCTTCCCAGCTATTTATTAAGGATGATCATTGTATCATCGTTATGGAGGTTTCTCATGCAAATTATGAAATAGATCAACAAGTCTTACCTTATTTACAGGACATTCAAACATATATAATCAATATCTTCAAAAAAAGTATTTCCTTTGGAATCAGCAACGTATTCCAACATCTGTTAAATATTCCGAATGCCTATAAAGAAGGATTAAGTGCACTTCATACTGGTCAACTTTCTGGAAGTACTCCTTTTATTCAGATTCACCGTCCAAAAGATGTTTCAGAGATACTTAGAATTATTCCTACAAAAGATTTACAAGAATTCTATGAATACATCTTTAAAGATCTGATTGGTAATCAACAACAGGAAGATGAACAGATATTGTTAAATACCTTATCTGTGTATTTAGAAACACATTGTCAAATTTCAGAAACAGCAAAAAGGCTTTATGTACATCGAAATACCGTTATCTATCGTTTAGAAAAATGTGAAGAACTATTAGGAAAAAGTTTGAAAGACCCAGACACTACTTTCCATCTTCGTCTTGCTTTTCGGATTAAATCTATTCTGCAGTCCAATGAAGGAAAAGCAGAAATAAAGATTTAAATGAAAGGAATTTGTAAATAGTTTCTATATTTTCTTAATTTTTTGTATATTTTAACTAATGACTCCTAAACTCTCACTCCTTATCATGTAATTAAAATAACACACCATGTTATAAATACTTACACAAAAAAATAAGGAGTGTAATAGATGGCGAACAAAAAAGAAAATGGATTAAAAGTAGTTTCATTAGGATTACAGCATGTGCTAGCTATGTATGCCGGAGCTATATTAGTTCCTTTATTAGTAGGAAGAGCTTTAAACTTAACAACCGAACAACTTGCATATTTAGTTGCTATAGACTTACTAACATGCGGTATTGCAACACTGCTACAAGCCTGGAAAAATAAATATTTAGGAATTGGTCTACCTGTTGTCCTTGGTAGTTCCTTCGTCGCCGTCACTCCAATGATTTCAATCGGAACAACCTATGGAATAACAGCCATATATGGAGCAATTATTGTCACAGGCCTATTCATTACATTATGTGCTCCCTTCTTTAGTAAAATCACAAAACTTTTTCCACCTGTTGTAATTGGAACTGTAGTTACTATGATTGGATTATCATTAATTCCTTCTGGTATTCGAAATATGGGTGGAGGTTCTTCTAGTACCGATTTTGGTTCAGTCGATAACATTATCCTTTCTTTTGGTGTATTATTATTCATTCTTCTATTGAATCGCTTCACAAAAGGTTTTTTGCAATCATTATCTGTATTTATAGGCATTATTGTAGGCACAGCTGTCGCATCTATATGGGGAAAGGTCAATCTTAGCGCAGTAAAAGAAGCAAGCTGGTTCCATCTTCCAGAATTCTTCTATTTTGGGACTCCTTCTTTTGAGATTGGTCCGATATTAACAATGTTAATTGTTGGTGTTGTTATTATTATTGAATCAACAGGTGTTTTCTTTGCATTAAGTAAAATTACGGAAACTCCAATTAATGAAGGAGATTTAACTAGGGGATATCGAGCAGAAGGTTTAGCCATTACTTTAGGAGGACTTTTTAACGCTTTCCCTTATAATACATTTGCACAAAACGTTGGATTGGTTCAACTTTCAAAAGTAAAAACAACCAATGTTGTAGTTGCTGCAGGCGGCATCCTTGTTTTCCTAGGATTAATTCCAAAAATCGCTGCTTTTGCTACCATTATTCCTACTCCAGTATTAGGAGGAGCAACCGTTGTTATGTTTGGAATGGTGGTATCTTCTGGAATTAGAATGTTAAGCACTGTTGATTTCACTAATCAAGCAAATTTATTAATAATTGCATGCTCTATTTCCATAAGCTTAGGAGCAACCGTTGTTCCAGAGTTATTTGCTCAACTTCCTTCTAATCTTCGTATTATTTTTAGTGATGGTATTATTTCAGGAAGTTTAATAGCTATTTCTTTGAATGTAATATTCAACTTTAAGTGGAACAAAAAACAAGCCTCCATACCATCCGATACGGAAGCGATTATAAAAGCATAACAAACAAATGGAACAAAATAACCTCACAAACAACCTCCATAAATACTTTTTGTATGATTAATATAATGGAAATAGGTTGTTGTGAGGTCTGTCCATTTTTCTCCGCTCCCTAAATTAAATTAAACAGTTGGTTTCGCTAACTTCATCGTTTTTATTTTTACTTGTTCTGGATCTATTTGAATTCTAGCTACATTAGTATCCATAGCAGCTTGTGCGACACTTGCTGCTACAGCTGGTGCAACCCTTGGGTCAAAAGGACTTGGAATTACATAGTCCTCCGTTAATTCTGATTCTGAAATTAACTCCGCAATCGCTTTAACTGCAGCTTTCTTCATTTCTTCATTAATCTCTGTTGCCCGAGCATCTAATGCTCCACGAAAAACTCCAGGGAATGCTAACACATTATTTACTTGATTAGGGAAATCAGAGCGACCTGTTCCAACCACCCTTGCTCCAGCTTCTTTTGCCTCTTTTGGACTTATTTCTGGTATAGGATTTGCTAGCGCAAAGATTATCGCATCTTTATTCATCGTCTGCACCATTTCCTTGGTTAGAGTGTCCCCAACAGAAACACCAATAAAAACATCTGCTCCCTTTATAACATCTCCTAAAGATCCCTTTTCTTTTTTCAGATTTGTAAAGGTTGCAACAGATTCCTTACTAGCGTTCATCCCCTTTATGCGTCCGCTATAAATAGCTCCATTTGTATCGCATAATGTAATTATTTTAATTCCATATGCATATAAAAGTTTGGCGATAGCTATCCCTGAAGCTCCTGCTCCATTCACAACTACTTTTAAATCTTCCACTTTTTTATTTACAATTTTTAAAGCATTGATAAGGCCAGCCAATGTTACAATTGCTGTACCATGCTGATCATCGTGAAAAACAGGTATATCTAATACTTTTTTTAACTTCTCCTCTATATCAAAACAATGAGGAGCTGCAATATCCTCTAAATGAATAGCACCGAAAGTAGGTGACATCAATTTAACAGTTTCCACTATTTTTTCCGTATTTGTTGTATCCAAACATATCGGAAATGCATCTACACCAGCAAAACTCTTTAGAAGAATCGCTTTCCCTTCTATTACTGGAAGGGCTGCAGCTGCTCCAATATTGCCCAAACCAAGTACTGAAGTACCGTTTGTGACGATTCCCACCATATTCCCTTTCATAGTAAAATCATATACAGATTGTGGATTATGAAGAATTTCTTTACATGGTTCCGCAACACCTGGAGAATAAGCTAGACTTAGATCTTCTGCATTTTTCACTTCTACCTTTGCCCTAACCTCTAATTTTCCTTGGTTGACTTGATGCATATGTAACGCTTCTTCTCGTAAAGACATTCTACACTCTCCCTTTTTAGCCTATATTTGAGCTAACTTTATACATTAACCACTTCTATCTTATAAACTAGATATACTAATTATTAGGATATAGATTCGTTCATGTAAAGAAGATGCAAGTACAGATAATGAAAACCATGAAAGAGTTATGCTTTTACAATACGGAAACTGTATATAGTTTTATAAGATAGTTATTTCATTCTCGTTAGTAATAGTAACGACGTGATTCACCATATGAAGGAACAGTCCATTCTCTACTACTCCTACTATCTTATTCAAATCCTTTTCTAATTGTTCGGGATCAAGTATTGTTTTAAAAGAACAGTCGATAATATAGTTCCCGTTATCCGTAACGTATATCTCATTGTCCTTTTTTCTAATGTTTGTCGTACATCCTAGTTTTTGTAAGCTTCTCTCCGTAACTTTTGCTCCAAAAGGAACTACTTCCACTGGCAAAGGAAAACTTCCCAATGTATCCACTACTTTAGAAGAATCCGCTACTACAATAAACTGATCTGCAGCATTCGCTATTACTTTCTCTCTGAATAGGGCTCCACCACCACCCTTAATAGCAAAAAAGTTACGATCAATTTCGTCAGCACCGTCAATGGCAACATCTATTTTCTCTATATCATCTATATTCAAAAGCGTTATGCCTTGTTGTTTAGCCAGCTCTTCTGTACCTTTTGAAGTAGCAACACCTTGAACAGAAATCCCTTTTCTTACCATTTCCCCTATTTTTAATATAGCATAATAAACGGTAGAGCCTGTACCTAGTCCAACTGTCATACCATCCTTAACAAAAGTTTCAGCTGCTTTTTCTCCTACTAATGCCTTTTCATTTTCATTCATAGTATCACCATCTCTATATTTTATTTCTTCATTTACATGGTAATACAACTTTTTCACAATAGCTATTATTAAAGTGAAATTTATTAGAGTATAATCAGTGATTTAAATAATCTATTCAAATAGCTATTTAATTCTCTAAATAAATCTTTACAAGTTCTTGTATTTCCGTCATCTTTTTTGCATTTCTACTATACATCTCTTTTGCATCCTTATTATCTGTTTGTAAAGAAAACATTTCCAAATCTGATTGGACCCTTTTAATGGTTGCTAATAAAAGTGGTCTTTCTTGTGGAGTTGCAAGCTTGATTTTATCATCAAATATATCAATTGCTAATTCACCATAAGAGTTAACTTGAGCTAGAAAAACATTATCTAAAGTTACGCCTAATTTATCAAGTTCTAACTGAAGCCATTCAGCTGTTTTTCCAGCTTTTTTTAACGAGTCATAAATAATATTTCCATCCATTATGATTGTTTGAGGTGCTTTTTCCTTTGGCATCTTCATGTTTAGATCTTTTGGGGTAAGTGGTCTATTTTCTTTCCGTAGCAAAACACTTAACATACCTTTTGGTTCTAAAACTGCATAATCAACCTCTGATAAATCAAAAACATCTTTTTGACGTAATAAAGTAGAGAAATCATCAATCGTATAATGTTCTTTTTTTAGATTTTCTTCTAATAACTTTCCATCTTCCACTAATACAGTTCCTGTACCCTCTATGACATTGCGCAAGGTTTTACTTTTTAATGAAATAACATCTGCTAAGTAGGAAATTATTCCGAATACTAGTATACCGAGAATACCATGATGTATTTTTAAGGTTGAACTTAGTATTACTTCTCCCGCAATATCTCCTAGTGTTATACCTGCTATGTACTCAAATAGCGATAATTGAGCTATATGTTTTTTCCCCAATAACTTTGCTGTCACAAAAAGAATAATTACAAATAAAAAAGCACGTAGAATTACGTCGATTGCAGTCAATATCTCTCTCCTCCTTCATTCAGGACGAGCTATATTCATTTTCTTCTCGCTCTAATGCATATACTCGTAATTGAATATCATTTTTAATTTCACCAACCATCACCATTGCTTCGTGAAATTTCCTTTGTGCTTCTTCATCCATAGAATTAATTGCAAAAGTAGATAATTGAGATTCTATACCTTTCAAGCTTGCTAACATCTGTTTTACATTGGAAGCTACAGTCATCTTTCTTCCTCCCAAATTAGGATTACAAGTTAACACGTAAAGTCAGCTTGTAATCCTATTCATTTAATAGTTACTGATTATACTGCGGTTCTTCTTTTTCGATTTCTTGTAACCTTGGATTTAAAGAGTCAATAATTTGCTGTGTTTGCTGTGCAGCATCCTCATAAACTTTTTTTGCAGACTGATTATCTGTAGCTAAAGCAAATGTTTCTAAATTAGCTTGTGCACTCTTTAACCCTGCAATTGTTTGCTTCACATTTGTAATTACCGTCATTTATATCCTCCTTAAATCCTTTTATTACTCTTTTATCATTTCATTCCTTCTTCTATCTATTCCAATAAAAAATTTCCAAAAGGGTCCATTTCAACTCACTTTTTGAATCCTTTTCTTATATGAAACGTATGAAACAAGAATAAATTTTTCAAAAAAATAAGCTGTATATAGAGAAAGGAGATTTCAGATGGAGGACATTCTTGTCGTAGCAATTGTCTTTGCTATTCCTTTTACTGCTATCCTGACTTCTCATCTACAAAAACAATCAAAAGCAAAACAAATCCTCTTGAAAGACCAATTAGAATTAGAAAAATTAAAGCATGAGAACTTCTTATTAGAAACGGAGAAAATGAAATTAGAACTAAAGAAGATGGAAGAGGAAAATTCTACACATAAACCAATGTAACAAAAAAAGCTTCCATGAGTTTACAATAGTATCTCACGGAAGCTTCTTTTTTATATGAATAATAATAAACTTAGTGCCATTATCGCCATCCCAGCTATAAGGCCATAAATAGATAAATGACCCTCATCGTATTTTTTTGCAGCTGGTAATAATTCATCTAAAGAAATAAACACCATAATACCTGCAACAGCAGCAAAGATTAGCCCAAACATTACATCATTTAAAAACGGCATTAAAATCAAAAAGGCTACTATGGCTCCAACTGGTTCGGCAAGCCCAGATAAAAAGGAAAGCTTAAATGCTTTCTTTCTATCGCCAGTTGCAAAATAGATTGGTACGGCTACAGCAATTCCTTCTGGTATATTATGAATAGCAATTGCAACAGTTATGGCTATGCCTAAAGCAGGATCCTGCAAGGCAGCTGTAAATGTCGCTATCCCTTCTGGAAAATTATGAATAGCAATAGCTAAGGCTGTAAAACTCCCCATTTTTAATAAAGCGTGATCTTTAACAGCATTTCCCTTCGTAATATCTTCTACTTTCTTTAATTCATGGGGATTACCTTGCTCCGGTACAAATTTATCGATTAAGGTAATTAATAACATTCCACCAAAGAAACCTATTACTGTTAACCAATTCCCTAATTGACTTCCGACTGAACCAACTAAAGCATCTTTAGCTTTTACAAATATCTCAATCATAGAAACATAAATCATTACTCCTGCTGAAAATCCAAGCATCCAGGATAAAAACTTTGTATTTGTAGTGGATGTAAAAAATGCTAGAACACTTCCAATTCCAGTTGCCAAACCTGCCAGTAAAGTCAAACCAAAAGCAATCCATAAATTATCTGGCATATTATCCCTCCTAATCAAATTTCCCTATTTTTCTACTAATGTTGTCCTTAATTATAAATGTTTCCCTAAGTAAACATTTTAACCTTTATCTAACAATATATCCATTCATATATATGCTAAAAAGTGATTTTTGTTTACTCCTATTTATGAATGTTGTTGGTTTAATAAATACTTAAGGATTATTTAACACAGCTTGGAATGAAAATAGCTCAAAAAAGCTATATTCTCGCCAGCTTTTTTGAGCTATTTTCATTATTGAAAGCATTTTTCTTATAAAATCGCTTTATAGATTCAGTAATAATAACACTTCCTAGTAAATCGATTAAGAAATTGCCTGTCATCGTTCTTATCGCATAATAAGATAAGGTGCCTACTCCTACATCCATTAACAGCATCCTTTTTATATCAGAAATATCCATGGTGATTACGATAAATTCCTTTGTTTCCATTCTTCCATCTCCCTTTTTACAAGACTATGTAAAAAAGGAATTGTCCTATGTGTAGATAATGAAATAAGAAAAAGGATGTTCCTTTTTTCGGAACATCCTTTTTTAATAACAATTATACCGCTTCATTTCCAGTTACTATTTCATCAGGAATTATCAATAATCCTAACTCGTGATGGTCCCCTTCAAATAAAGCACGTTGAACAAATCTTACTTCTCCAAAAACATCTAATACCTCAATTTTACAATGAGCAGAGTTACGTTGTATTGCCTTATATAATTGGCTATGATTGTTAACCGGAATACTGTTGACTTTCGAAACCGTTTCTCCAATCTTTAATCCCATCTTATCTGCAGGTGAATCAGGAACAATTCCTAAAATTACTACCCCATTATTCTTTCTTGAAAAGTAGAACGCTCTATTCTTTTCAACATTTCTGTGTCTAATATTAATCCATTCCCGACCAATAATCGCAATAATAACAAATGCAACCGAAATAATAGGAAGATAATAAGATGCGATTCCTCCTAGTAGAATAATGCTACCTAAAATAATGATATTTCGCCCAATTTGATGGAGTGCAATAATTGGATGCTCTCCCTGTATTTCCGCTTTAGCCCCTAGTAAAAAAGGCATTAACAAAAGGGAATAAGTATGATCTCCTACAGTGAAAACTGGCCACCATTCGAATGGTATAGTTAAAGAGCCTGTAGGAATAAATAAGAATACTGGAATCAACCAAGCTCGTTCTAATAACTGCACACCAATTATTTGACCACGTCTACTCTTTTTCAGACGAGGTGAGGATCCCTTCCTACTATTATTACGAACAGATATTCCCTCGGAAATAATTAAAAGACCTAGGAGAATAATAGCTGTTGGAAAGAAATATTCTTCTGCCATTAAATCGCTCTTAGAAAATAACACAAAATCCCAACCAAAATACAAACTAGCAATGCTTAAAAGGATTCCTAAACCAACCGTATACACTGGAGAGAGTAGTCTTGTTTTTGCTATTAAAACTAGTACTATTGTTAATAAACTAGTATAAATAACTAATTCCATTGGTATAACGAGTATAAGCCCTATGGATAATACGGAAACA
>DATMFU010000306.1:0-15810 GCA_035556015.1 Niallia sp.
TGCAAAGAGGAACGAAACAACTATTATAAATGAGAATTATCAGATAATATAAGAGAATGGTAGATGAGGATAGTGATATGAAAAAAAAGATAGTAATAGTAGGGGAAGGAAATGCAGGCTTTAAAGTAATAAAACATCTTCAAAAAGAATTGGTAAAGGAAGTAATAGAGGTTACTTTTGTTTTTGAAAAGAAGTTAACCATAGAAGAGGTAATGGAGAGAACTGGATTAAGAGAGGAAAAGCTTCCTTCAAGCTATATAAATATTATTAATGAGGAAGTCTTAGAAATAAATTTTAATGAGAAAAACATCTTATTGAGTAAAGATGAAATTTCATATGATTATTTAATTCTCTCATTTGAAGATACAAAAGTAATTCCGGATATAGAAGGAATAAATGAGTATGCATGGATTTTAGAGAGTTCCGAGAAACAAAAGCAATTAATAGAAAAAATAGAAGCAGATTTGTTTAAACAACACCTAACAACAAATGATTCCATTTCTATACTTGTTTATGGTGGAGGAGTAGAAGAAATTGAATTTCTAAGCCTAATAAAAGAAATGATGCCTAACTGGTGCAATGAATACAATATCCCAATGGAGAAATTCAATCTATATTGTGTGGAGAAAAATGATTCTATTTTATCGGGATTTGATCCGGAATTGGCAAATATGACAAAGGATTATTTAAAAGAAAATGGTGTCCATCTATATGTTAATACTTTGATTAAATCTTGTCATTCTCATGGTGTATTAATAGAGAATAAAGAAGGAGAAGAAGAATTTCTAGATGCTGAGTATATCATTATGTATCCGGAAAAATTACCTTTTTCTATTAAGGAATCATCCATTCTAGGAGAATATAACGGGAAAGTAACAGTTAATTCCGAATTACGATTAAAAGAGGAAAAAGATGTTTTTGTACTTGGTGATTATTCTCATTTTGTACAAGATATAAACACTAGTGAATATTTACCATCTAATGAATTGGCAGCGCAACAGGGAGATTTATGTGCAAAAAATATAAAGGCATTGCTTGTAAATAAGAGGTTAATAACATATAAACCTAAAGTAAGATATGCTTTCTGTTCCATCGATAAACAATTTGCTGTTGGAATAGTTAATGGCAGGAAAATTTATGGTAAAAAAGCTTTGTGGCTTAGAAAACTGTATCAGTTAGCAGATAGATAGGAGTTAGTTAAAGATGGCTGTATGAATGAAAATTTCATTTATACAGCCATTTTTTGGTATTTTGATAGGGATAAAATACTCCTTTTCCATTATTTATGAATATTTTCTTAGTTTATGGGAAATGAATAGTTTTGGGAGGAGTGAAATATATGAATAAAAGTAAAATAATTTTAAAGAGACTAGCAATGACTTTATTGTTTATTGCGGCACTGTTAACTACATTTCAATCGATATCGGGTGTTGAAGCTAGTTCTATAGATTTTCCTAAGAGTACACAAAAAATAGATAAAGAAGAAGACAATCAAATACAACATACAATTAAACAAATTGGCGTGGCATTTAAAAGTTTTAAAAAAGCTCTAGTAGATACAACACAAATATCGTCTAGCAAAGAGGTAGCAGGTAAGCCGCCATTGCTAGAAGAAATGAAAGATTGGTCTCAATATCCAACAAAACAGGTAGTTGCAACAGGATATACAGCAGGATTCGAATCAACTGGAAAGAATCCGAATCATCCTCAGTTTGGGATTACGTATTCAGGAGTGAAAGTGAAAAGAGACTTGTATAGTACTATTGCAGCTGACATTAATGTATTCCCAATAGGGACAGTTCTCTTTATACCGAATTATGGCTTTGGAGTAGTGGCTGATACAGGGTCTGCTATTCATGGAAATAAGTTAGATCTGTATTATGAAACAGTAGATGACGTATATAGTCAATGGGGTAAAAAAACACTAGATGTATACATAATAAAGATGGGGCAAGGGAAATTAACAGAGGAGACATTACGTCATCTCAATGAAGATGAATCTATGCAAGTTTTTCGTCAACAGTATACGAAGGCGGAAAATAAATAAGCTAACAAACAGGAAAAGGCAGATATATATCTGCCTTTTTTCATTTTATTAGCATATTTATCAATAAGGTTAAGACGATACCTGTAAGCCCTCCGAAAAAGACTTCAATAGGTTTATGTCCTAATAATTCTTTTAATTCTTTTCTTTTATCTTGTTCAGGCTTATTCTGCCAGCCTTTCGCTTCATTGATAAATTTGTTGAAATCAATTACTAGCTTATTTAATACAATTGCTTGTTCACCAGCTTGTCTTCTAACTCCTGTTGCATCAAACATAGTAATAATAGCAAAAATAGCTGAGACGGCAAAAATAGGAGAATTAAATCCTGTTTCTAATGCCACTCCCGTAGAGAGAGCAGTTACTGCTGCGGAATGAGAGCTAGGCATACCGCCAGTGCTTGTTAGGAGAGACCAATCAATTTTTTTTGTAACAAAAAAAGTTATTGGAACCTTTATAAATTGAGCGAACAAGATAGCTCCAATACTTGCAAGTAAAGGAAAATTATGTAGTAATTCCAAAAGATCACCTCGTAGTTTCGTTTGCTTCACTTAAGTATAAATTTTTATATGTAGTGTATACCAATTTTTGAACATTATTAATCCTTAGATGAACGGTGGTACTTTTAAGTTAACTAGCTTCCGTATTTATTTGTATGTTTTAGTATATGTTTCCATTATTATAGCACAAGCTATATGTAACAAATCTATTAAATAATGGATAACTCTCTTAACAAGAAGATAGGTAAGATAATTAGTTATACGAAATAGTGGAGAAATTGTTATAATAAAAGGGAAGTAGAATGGAGGTAAAGGAATATGTTTACATATCAAACAGAATGGAATTTTTTAAATAGTCCCGAAAATGTGATAGTTGGACTATTTGATAAGTCCATTAAAATGGAAGGGAAACTTGCTGAATTAGATGAGTTGTTTCAAGGAGAATTAACGAATCTAGTTAAGGAAGGGGACATTTCAGCAAAAAGAAAAAAAGTCACGATTATTCGTACTTTTGGTAAAATAGCAGCGAAACGTATCGTGTTTGTTGGTTTAGGAAAAGAGAAGGATTTATCTTTTCATGAATTAAAAGAAATTTTTGGTGCAACGTTCCAGCAGTTAACAAAAGAAAAATGGACAGAAACATCTGTGTATCTTGATTCTTTTGTAACAGAACAAAATGAAGCTCAGGATGTAGCACATGCTTTGGCAGAAGCTTTTGCACTTTCTAGCTATGAATTTGCAGGGTATAAGCAAAAGTCAAATGAACCAGAGAAAAAAATAAATGCTATCACCGTATTCAGTAGTGCTGAAGAGGAGATAATTACATCTTCCTTACATGTTGGATATGTATATGGAAATGCAACTAACTCAGCACGTACATTAGTTAATCTACCGGGGAATATGTTAACAGCAACAGATCTTGCTAATTATGCAACAAATCTTGCTGAAAAGTATGAATTTGAAGTGGAAATTTTAGAAAAAGAAGAGATGCTTAAGCTTGGTATGGGTGCATTACTTGCTGTAAACCAAGGTTCTACAGAACCCCCAAAGATGATTGTATTGAAATATCAGGGGAAAGATAGTTGGGAAGATGTCATTGGTTTAGTAGGTAAAGGAATCACCTTTGATACTGGTGGATACTCACTAAAGACAAAAGCTGGTATTGTTGGTATGAAAACAGATATGGGTGGAGCAGCTGCAGTATTAGGTGCAATGGAAATAATTGGAGAATTAAGACCTGAGCAAAATGTAGTTGCTGTTATTCCTTCGACTGATAATATGGTAAGCGGAAATGCCTTTAAACCAGATGATGTAATTACTTCTATGAGTGGGAAAACAATTGAAGTATTAAATACAGACGCAGAAGGGCGTTTAGTCTTGGCTGATGCAATCACTTATGCAAAACATCATGGAGCAAATTATTTGGTTGATATTGCTACATTGACTGGTGGTGTCATTACAGCACTTGGAATGGAAACAACTGGAGCTATGACAAATAACGAAGCATTATTTGAACAAGTGTTGGAAGCTTCCTATGAAGCAGGAGAGCAAATGTGGAGACTTCCGATTTTTGAAAGTCATAAGAAGCTTGTTAGAAATAGTCCGATTGCTGATTTAAATAACTCACCTGGTTCTGCAGGACATGCTATTATGGGAGGAGCTTTCATTGGTGAATTTGCTGAGGAAACTCCTTGGGTTCATTTAGATATCGCAGGAACCTCCGTATCAACTAAGAGCAGTGATTTAGGTCAGTCTGGTGCTACAGGAGTAATGACTAGAACATTAGCATTATTGGTGGAGCGATTTGAGGGCTAATAGGTAGAAATAAAGAGAAATGCATCTACAAAGATTTAATTAAACCTTTGTAGATGCATTTTATAGTTCTGTAGAATGTTCTTTTAACCATATTTCCATCGGCTCTGGCATATGATTTTTTGCTACAAGTCCTGCATGGCCACCTTCGAATAAAACAAATTGTTTATCTTCACTGGAAACTAAATCCATAATCGGCTCACATAATGAACTAGGTACAAGAGGATCATGCATAGTGGAGAATACAAGAAGATTTGATTTGATATTATTAAAATCAATCAGCTCATCATATACAGTTAAGCCTCCTTCTACAATTTTGTTGTCACGTATCCAATCGTTCATTATTTGTTTAAATGCTGCACCAGTAACAGGGATATGATCTAGTGTCCACTTATTCATCCGAGACCATTTTTCAATATATTTATCTTTTGTAGCATTATGAAGAAGAGCAAGGTAGTGGCCGTAAGCCACTGGTGCAACAATTAACCTTGTACCATATTTAATGGCCTCAGGAGGCACAATGCCTGCTTTATCAATTATTTCGTCTATTTGTATTTCTTGGTTTTTAAGGGCATCTAACCATTTGTCATAATCAGGGAATGACGCGAAATCAATAGGAGAAACAGCTAATATTAAATTTTTGATGTGATTGTTATCGAAAGCTGCAAAGATGGAAGCTAATGTTCCGCCAAGACAAAAACCTATTACAGTAAATTCTTCTTCGCCTGAATGCCGAATAGCCCGTTTAAAACCTTGATGAATATATTTTGTGATATAGTCATCCATCGACATGTTTCGGTCTTCAAAGCCTGGGATACCAAAGTCTATTAAATACGTATCATATCCGGCTAGACTGAATGCTTCGATTAAACTCATGGAAGGGCCGAGGTCTAAAATATAGGGTTTATTTACAATCGAATAAATAAGATAGATCGGCTCTTTGTATTTTTTGTTTTTGGAAGGATAGTACCAGAGAGTTGCTTTGTTTTTTTTCCAAATTGCATATCTTTTTGATAAACCAACGTCAGGATCTATGTTTAATGCTTTAATGAATGAGGTAATACGATTAGTTGCCATTTTACATCGCCTGATCAGATGCGGTATTAGTTGAAAGGGTGTGTTTTTTTTGTTGAAAGATTAATTCTTTTGCTTGATTCAATTCCTCCTGTAATGTACGAATGATTTCTTCTTGTTCTGCTATTCTTACGGGAAGAGAATTCGATTCAGTTATACCACTGTTTTGTGTTAGTAATATTTGTTTAATTTCATTAAGCATTATGGACACGTCATATAATTGATCATCTAACTGATCTATTTTTTCTTCGGATTGAATAATTAATTGGGTTGTATTGGCGATATCTGTTTTTGTAGGTAGATTCATATAATTAGTCATTTGTTCCGTAAACTTTTGAATATGGTTCATTCGGTTTACGAGGGGATTTGTTTTGGAACCAGTAAAGTCGATAAGAGAAAATTGATTTAAATTTTTTTTAATACTATTATTCAATCGATATTGAAGTAGATTTCCACCTTTTTTGAGTAGTTCAAAAAAGTCAATAGTAACCTGTGCCATCTTTATTACCTTCCTTCAGTATTTTAATATAAAAAATAAATACTTATAACCTCTTACAGCATAGAAGAGAGTCCTCCATCAATTGCAATCGTTTGACCAGTGACATAATTAGATGCTTCCCCTGATAGGAATAAAACAATGCCATTTAAATCTTCCATCGTTCCTAAACGTTGAGCAGGTATTTTAGCTAATAGTTGTTTCTTGTGTGCTTCAAAAGCTTTCGAGGTTATTTTAGTTGGGAAAAAACCAGGAGCTATTGCATTTACTTGAATATTATGTGGAGCTAATTTAACAGCTAACTCTTTTGTTAAATTAATTAGAGCGCCTTTGCTTGTAGAATATGCAATTGCATCTAAAACATATGGATGTGTTCCTTGAAGACCAGTTATAGAGGAGATATTAATAATTTTCCCACTCTTTTGTTCTGCCATCTTCTTTGAGACTGCCTGTGAGAATAAAAAAGTACCTTTTACATTTACATTCATCACTTTTTCCCATTTTTCTTCAGGATAATCGAAGAAAGGTGCCATCCAAGATGTTCCGCTATTATTAACTAGGATATCGATTGTTCCGAATGTAGCAATGGTTTGATCGATAACATGATCAATCTCTTTTTTATTCGCTACATCACATGCTATTGCCAAAACGTTAATACCCTTTTTCTTCATTTTTTCTGCAGCTTGTATACACTGCTCTATATTTCTAGAACAGATGACAATATTAGCACCAGCTTCTCCTAATGCATTTGCCATTTGCTCACCCAATCCTCGGCTCCCCCCAGTGACGATAGCTGTTTTACCTGTGAGATTAAATAATGTGTTCATATTTCCCCTTCCTCCTGGAACATATATTCCTTATAGTATAGACGAGCAGATAGAGAAGGGTGATTAAATTAAGTTTTTCGTCTATGCCTAAACATCTTCTATTTAAATGAGGTGTTAGTGGCTATTAGCCCAGTCCAAAAGAAGGGCATTCGCATAGAAAATAGAGTAGAGATAAAAATACGAGGATGGAGGTAAAAGCTGATGATGCATGGATATCCAGTTTCTTATCCACAACAAGATTCAAGAGCGTGGTTTGCGGCGCCATTTGTTGGAGGATTACTTGGAGGAGTTATTGGTGGGGCATTAATTAGACCACGGCCATATGGTTATGGTCCGGTACCATATGGACCAGTACCGTATGGGCCAGTACCATATGGACCATACCCTTATTATTAATGAACATTGAATTTAATATAAAACACTTTTAGTAGAGGTCTTTTTAGGAACAAATATAAAAGGATGGGGGATTGCTAAAAATACTCTCTTTAATTATAGCTTGCATAAATATTGTTATGTATTTTTCCCTCCTATGAAGAAAAAGAGGAGTCTTATTACTCTAATTAACGCCACCTTAGTTGTATCGAAAGAGAGCAACAATGAGGTGGATTATTTTTTTGGTCAAATGTTAAAGTAATACCATCTGGATTATAAGAAACATCAGGAGTTATTTTAACTCCTGTAGATTTTATTAGTTCTTTCACTGTTTCTGTTTTTGATAATTGTGCAGCATGCATAATATCTTTTGTTAAGGGATAAGAGTTTGCTAATTTATTTATACACATCTCAACATCAGATAATAAAGTTAAGCTGTTTTTGGCTGACTTAATAAATTGATTTGGATTAACTTCTGGTAATTCTCGAGTATAGAGCGGATAGTGCGGGTAATAAAGGTAGGGATGAAAGATAAGAGGAGTTGGAATATTGCGATAGTAATAAAATGGTCGCATCATAGCCATTCCTTTCGTTAAGATTACGTATTAAGCTTATTCCATTCAGTTACTATTTATGCTAGATCTAAGTAACAAAAAAATCAATGGGAGTAATATCCCACTGATTTTTTTGTTTATCTGCGGTGTTCTATTAGGTCGATTGTTCCTAATACGATATGCGCAAGTCCGAACCCGAATACTGTATTGGAAATAATGGAGTCGATTTTACGATTTTGCTTCATTACAATTCCAGCAGTTGTAACTGCTGTTCCTAAAACGGTCGGTATTAAACCTTCTCGAATATGCTCCATTTAACTTCACTCCCAATCCGAATTTCGTCCGTATTTTCGGACCTCTTTATTATTATCTAAATCAAACTTAATAGTCTTTGAAAACTTTGGATATTAAGGAATTTAACGTACATATTAAAATTGAATTTTGCTTACTTAAAGAAGTATTACTGTAGAAAGATGGAGAAGTAGTTTTTGTAAAGAATGTTCACAATTCGTTTAGATTTCCTAGACAAGCTTTACAACTAGGAAATAAGTGATTAATATGTAGAAGAACATGACCTAGTGATCGTAAGTGAGAGTGAGTTAGGAGAGAAGATGAATACTTATTTAACAAGCTATTTCCCCCTTTTTTCTATTACTTTTTTTAGTATCGCTATAGCAATTAGAATAGAGATAGTAGTGATAGAAAGTCTTAAAAAGTTAGGTATGTATAATGGTTTGCTTGAGTTTTTCTCTAATACAGGAATAAGGCTATCTCTGTTAGTTTTTTTTAGTGTTTTATTTTTTATGGTATTATCTGCATTGAAGTTGATTGCAGAAACATTAAATGAAATTTCACTGCTGTTTTTTTCTAAAGAACATCAAGGGGAAAGTCTAACCAGAGTAAGAAAAGGGAGCATCATTTATTTAATTGGAAGTATACTGTCTTTATTTACAGTGTCGAGTTTTATTCTTATTGCAATTGTATTTATTGTGACAACATTAGTTTACTTTGTTTATTATGTCAATGGCGTTAGTGAATTTCTAAGTATGTCTGGAATAATATTTTTTATCTTTTTCCAGGTGTTTACTTGGACTGTATTATTATTGAGTTTTACGTACCTATGTTTAAAATTGTATAATGGATTATTAGCAAGTTTACCGATATAAAAAAGGAAAGGGAGTAAATGGTTTGCACCAATACTTCCTTTCTTTTTTATTTTCTCAGATGTTCCTTTTATTTCAATAACATATCTTTCCAAATTTTCAAATGGAGTTTTTTGTTTTCTATTCTCTTTAAGTTAACTGGTTGATCCTTTCCAATCCAGACTCCTACTGTACGATTATTAGTAAGTCCAATAATCCAATAATCTTTATAGTCGTTGGTTGTTCCTGTTTTTCCACCAAGGTAAGAGGAAGGAAAGTATGCAGATTTAGCTGTACCTGATTTTACCGTAGTTTTTAAAAGTGACCTCATCGAATTATTTGTAGTTTTATCCCATACTTCTACAGGTGAATCTTCCCATTTCATAAGTGTCTTCCCATTGATATCTGTGACTTTTGTAATTGCTCTAGCTTTTTGATAATTACCATTGTTTCCAAAAGTGGTGTAGGCATCTGTCATTTCCAGAAGTGTCATCCCATTTGTAAAACCACCTAGTGCCGCGGATAATTGATAATCTTTTTCTGTTATTTGTTGGAAAGAAAATTTATTAAGATAAGAAAAGGCATTTTTTATACCCACATGGTCTAATAGTCTAACAGCAGGAGTATTATAAGAATACTTAAAGGCTGTTTCTAATGTAACCATGCCATAATTTTTGCCACTATAATTTGATGGACAATAATTCCCATTACAAAAGGCATTTGCGCTAACTTTCTTATAGATGGATGTATGTGTTTCTTGTAAATATGGTCCATATACTAATAATGGTTTGATCGAAGAACCCGGTTGTCGAAAAGCTTGATAACTTCGATTAAAGTTATATTTTTGGTAATTTTTCCCACCTGCTATTGCAGTAATTCGATGCTTATTTTGGTCAATTGCTACAATAGCTCCTTGTACATCTATATTTGAAAGGGTTTGGTTAAGGCTATTTACAGCAGCTTTCTGTAAGGTAGGTTGGAGAGCAGTGTGAATTTCAACCCCATTTTTTAAGAGAAGGTCTACTTTAGAATCTAACTCTTTCCTAATTTTTTCTTTTTCTTGGTCATTTGCATTTTTTAACCTTCTTTGAAATCCATACTCTTTTGCCACCAATTCCTTAAATTCATCCTCGACATAAGTTGCATAATCAGGATATAAATCTACCTTTTTTCTAATTGTAAGGGCAATTTTCTCCTCTTTCCAAATACTTGCTTCCTTTTGTGTAATGCTATGATTCTGTGCCAAAAGATCGATAAGACGTTCTTGTCTTTTTTTAGTGTTTTGAAAAGAAGTAATAGGATTGTATAGAGTTGGGTTATTAGGAATACTCACTAAGAAGATAAGTTCTGCATTGGACAGTTTTTGGGTAGACTTACTAAAGTAGTGTAATGCAGCTGCTTCCATCCCATAAGCATTATTACCGAAATATATGGTATTTACATATTCGGTTAAAATCTTCTCCTTAGACCACTTTTTTTCTATTTGATAGGCATAAAGAAGTTCCCGCAATTTTCGATTATAGGTCTTCTCAAAGGATTGCATCATATTTCGAGCTAATTGTTGTGTAATGGTACTTGCACCTTGTTCCGTGTCTTTTTGATTTGCATTATTAACAAAAGCTCTTCCAATAGCTGTAATATCGAACCCGTGGTGTTCATAAAAATGTTTGTCTTCCGAGAAAACAAAAGCATCCTTTACAATGGAAGGAATTTCTTTATCTTGCAATGGTATATTATTGGTTGGTAAATAAATTTCAGAGAATACCTTACCAGTGTTATCCAGCAGATAACTCGTTTTACTAATTAGTTGTTTATTTAAATGTATCTTTGTATCCAACAATTTTGGGAAAGAAGTAGATTGTTTTATCTCTTTCACCGTTAATGACAAAAATATACAAATAAAAACTAGCATGATAATGGTTATGACGTATCCAAATTTCTTTTTCATTGCATTGCCCCAATTACAAATTTAATCTAGAGTTCATTTTATCAATAAAAAGATGACTTAGAAAGAAAGAGAAAATTATTACTGTGAAAAATACAGAAAATTTAAAACATTAACTTGGATTCTGTTATAATAATGGGAGATAATAATTGTATTTTAAATGGTAAATTGATTCTTCTACTTATGCAAGATTACCAAGTTTAGAAGGATGCATAGGAGTGAAATGGCATAGAAAGAAGGTGAAACAATGGAAAAACAACAACATGTCTTTATTGACTTTGAATTTACGATGCCAGAGAAAAGTAAAAAGTTTAAAGGATTTTATCCAGAAATTATAGAGGTTGGTATTGTTGCAGTTGTAAATGATTCGATAAGAGAACAGTTTTCTTCATATGTTGTCCCTAATAAATTTCCAATCCTTTCTATGAGATGCAAGTCATTCCTACATATTTCACAACAACAAGTAAATGATGGAATACCATTTGTAGATTTAGTGAAGAAAATTGAGGAGATATGTAAAGGATATCAAAATACTATCATTACCTGGGGAAATATGGATATGAAAGTATTGAGAGATAATTGTAACAAAGCAAATATTCAGTTCTCAATCCCTTGTGAAGAAGTTGATTTATCGATGGAATATAAACGTTTTTTTGGTGATCAAAATCAAACGGGGCTTTGGAAAGCAGTAAAGGAATATGGTAGTGAAGGAACTGGAAAACATCATAGAGCATTGGATGATGCATTAACAACTTATCATATTTACAAACTTGTGGAGAAAGACAAAAAATATTTAGGTAAACCTGAGCCACCAACTATTGGAGATTTAATTGATATGTCAAAAGTATGGAATAAATTTGCATAAAAAGAAGACGTTGTTATTGATTACGTCTTCTTTTTTATATGGTTATCTATTATATTCTTTTTTTAGTGTCTCTAAATTTTGTAAGCTTCTCCTAGAAAAATTAGTGTCTTCTTCTCGTAAATCACTTTCCATTTTCTCGATTGCAACTTGCAACGATTCTTCATAGGAAGGGATAGCATTTTCTGTATACGGCTTTACCATCTGTTTAGGAGCGTTCATTTGCTCTCTAAATGCAAGTGCTTTTCTTTCATGAAATATCCCGACTTCTGTTTCTTTAGGATGATGCAAATCTCCTTGCATTGGATGTTTTAACACAGCTAGAACTCTTACCAAATAACTAGTGGGACGTATCTCTGTTATTTCTCCAATATATTTACCAGTTTTATAAAATGCAGTCACAATAGTACCAATTTCAAATTCTGACATGTAACATTTCTCCCTTCATTTCTTTATCTTATCAAAAGTTTTCTACATAATAAGTTAAATGTATCATATTCTATCTCTTTTAGAGAAACCATACCTACTACTTAGTAAGCTTTGTTCCTTCATGACCATTGTATAATTCAAACTTTATTACAAATAATAATTTCAAAATGCCATGGAGGAAGAATGTTATGAAAAAATTAATCCTAATCGCAATAACCATGGGAATCCTTACTGGTTGTGCCGAAGGAGATGTGAAGAAAGTAGAAGTAGAGATGTTTAATGATGTTGGTGATTCATTAGGAACAGTTACAGTGGCTGAACAGTCATCAGGAGTAAAGCTTTCCCTTGATTTAAAAGGGTTGCCCCCTGGAGTTCATGGTATTCATATACATGAAACAAATAAATGTGATGCTCCAGATTTTAAGTCTGCAGGAAACCACTTCAATCCAGAAAAAAAGGAACATGGACTTCTTCATCCAAAGGGTGCACATGCTGGGGATTTGCCTAATATTATTGTAGAAGATGATGGGAAAGTAAAAGTCGAACTAATGGCTCCATTGGTGACTTTGAAGGATGGAAAGAATTCATTATTTTCTAAAGATGGAACTTCTATTGTTATAACGGATCAACAAGATGACGGAATGACACAGCCAGCTGGGAATTCTGGCGACAGAATAGCCTGTGGTTCTATTAAGAAAAAGAAGTAAGTGATAAAAACGAGAAGTAGCTCCCTAAAATTTAGAGAGCTACTGAATAAATATCCTCTGCTATAAAGATATATACATAACAACTATTTTATGAAACAAAGCCCTTTTATATCAAGAATTTTTACGACTATATAAATGCATTATTCGAAGGCTATTCTTTATTATTACTTATCTTTTCAGTTGTTCTATTTCTGCAAAGGGTAAGTATTTTTTATGAAAAAGTAGGTTTCAATTCACCATTCCATAAGTTTTTTCACTTTATATAAGATTCCAAAGAACCAGTATTGCTTTGTTTTTCTTTCATCTTTAAATCTTTGGCTATATCTTAGTATGATAAAATAAGTTCAATTGATAGGGATAGAAGGAGATAAAAATGAATAGTCAAGAGATGAACTTAGAATTTGTTGGAATATTAAATGAGTGGGATCCTTTTGCTATTGGGGAAGGTAATTATGATATAGAAATTGCAGATTGCATTCAGGCTCTTCATGTATTAAATAATGAGAATACATTAGCTGAACAAATACAATCAATATATGAATTTTCATTTGAAGAAAGGATTCCTTATGATCAATGCCTTGGTATTTCCAGGGAATTAATAAAAGTGAAAAATAGTGGTTCTTGTTCTTTCTAACTGTTAGAGAAATAAAAGTGCAAATAACCAATCATTCTTTTACAAATACATAAAAAATTCAGTATCTTCTCATGATAATTTGATATAATGAGTATGTTTTAAAGGCATTCTAGGAGGGTTAACTGTGAAATTAACAAGTAAAGAAATTGAAATAGCTGAAATACTTGAAAAGAATGCAAGAATCTCGGATGAAGATATTGCTAAAATGATTGAAGAAGATTTAGAAGAAACCAAGAAAATGATTACGAAGCTAGAAGAATTGAACATTGTAGTCCGCTATACATCTATTGTTGATTGGTCTAAAGTAGAAGGCCATGAAGGAGTTACTGCGATGATTGATGTGAAGGTTACTCCTAAAAGAGGAGTAGGCTTTGATGATGTTGCACAAAGAATTTACCGTTTTAAAGAGGTAAAATCGCTATACTTAATGTCTGGAGCATATGATTTATCTGTTGTAATTGAAGGTAAGTCAATGAATGAAGTAGCTAGATTTGTTTCAGAAAAGCTTTCTACCTTAGATTCTGTAATTTCAACTACTACACACTTTATATTGAAGCAATATAAGCATGATGGAACAATATTTGAACCAACTGATACTGATAAGAGAATAGTGGTGTCTCCTTGATGAACCAGACCAAAAGTTATATTGCACAAAAAGTAGAAGAGATGAAACCATCTGGTATTAGAAGGTTTTTTGATTTAGCCTCAGGTATGGAAGGTGTTATTTCCTTAGGTGTAGGTGAGCCTGACTTTGTAACTAGTTGGTCTGCAAGGGAAGCAGCAATACTTTCTTTGGAGCAAGGATATACTTCTTATACAGCTAATCCTGGTCTCCTCGAACTTAGAGAGGAAATAGCTAACTATATGAATAAAAGGTTTACTGTTTCTTATAAACCTTCTTCTGAAATTATTGTAACAGTAGGTGCTAGTCAAGCTATTGATATCGCTTTAAGAGCTATTTTAAATCCAGGAGAAGAAGTAATTGTAGTAGAACCTTGTTTTGTATCCTACGCTCCTTTAGTAACACTCGCTGGAGGAAATCCTATACCTGTTCAAAGTTTAAAAGAGAATGATTTTAAAATTCAACCGGAACAGCTAGAAAACCTTATTAATAAAAATACAAAAGCAATTATGATCTGTTCTCCAAATAATCCAACTGGAAGCACTCTTTCAAAAGAGGAATTATCAGCTATTATTTCTGTTGCTGAACAACATGATTTGTTAATTATCTCAGATGAAATATATGCGGAACTATGCTATGACGAAGAGTATACTAGTACTGCTGCTATAGAAGGTGCATGGGAACGTACAATATTAATTTCTGGGTTTTCAAAAGGGTTTGCTATGACAGGCTGGCGACTAGGATTTGTTTGTGCACCAGAGGACTTAATTCAAGCAATGCTCAAAATACACCAATACAGTTTAATGTGTGCACCTACTATGGCACAATATGCAGGATTAGAAGCCTTAAGAAGTGGTGAAAATGACGTAGTAGAGATGAGAAAAAGCTATCGAAGACGAAGAAATTTTATCGTTCAATCATTAAATGATATGGGATTAACTTGTCATTTGCCAGGAGGAGCATTCTATGCGTTTCCTGACATAACCGCTACCAAAATGAGTTCTGAACAATTTGCAGAAAAATTACTTAAGGAAGCAAAAGTAGCTGTTGTCCCTGGAAGTGTATTCGGTGAAAGTGGAGAAGGACATGTAAGATGTTCCTATGCTACTTCACTTGAACAGTTACAAGAAGCAATGAAACGTATTAAACTATTTGTTGAGAAATATAGCAAATAAATTACTTGGAATAAAATCATACTAAAAATAGACCACTTTTAAAAAGGTGGTCTATTTACTTATTATATAAAGTCTATGTTAACTTTAGGTGGCTAAAAAGTCCTGTTTTATAATTGCTTTGTAAAAGGAGTAATTATATGATATAATTTAATAATGCGTATAAAAGGAAAATTAATATATTAAAATTAGGAGTGTTCTCATGTCAGATAAAATCGAAGTTGGAAGTGTAATTAAAGGAAAGGTAACTGGAATTCAACCTTATGGAGCGTTCGTTTCTTTAGACGAAAATACTCAAGGTTTAGTTCATATTTCAGAAGTAACACATGGTTATGTAAAAGATATTAACGAATTTCTTAAAGTTGGAGACGAAGTGAACGTTAAAGTTCTTTCTGTTGATGAAGCAGCTGGTAAAATCGGATTATCTATTCGTGCTACAGAAGAAGCACCTGCACAAACAGAAGCTCCAAAAGCAAAAAAACCACGCGCAAAACGTCCTGCAGTACAAGTTGCAGATACTGATAATGCTCAAGGGTTTAACACATTAAAGGATAAGTTACAAGAGTGGATTGAACAATCTAATCGTAACGATTTAATCAATAAATAATAGTTATATTAA
>DATMFU010000307.1:0-4983 GCA_035556015.1 Niallia sp.
GAATTAGGCAGGTCTCCTGACTTATCATCAACGCTTCTCTAGCCTTCCCGTAAATACAGTGGCTTAGTGTAGAGTTGCTCCGAATTACAGTTGCGGGACAGTGTTGGATTTTCACCAAGCTTCCCTTTTAAACGCACTTTCGTGAGTACCTATTCTTACACATTATGTAATTGTTAAACACTATAACATATAAACTATAATTTAAAAACTAAAATTCTGAATAAATTGAAATATGTGTTTATTTATGTGAGTATAGAAACATAAGATTGTTAAAATATACTAGGATAATTTATACTATCAATCTATAAATTGGATAAAAAATAGTAACCAGATTTCACTGGCTGACTTTATAATACGAAACCAGCTAATAGAAGCTCGTCCGGTATTCAATTATAGGGCGCGTTTCTCTAAGAAATGCGTCTGTTTTCATTTAAGGGCCAGATTGTTGAGGAACGATTTCACGTATTTGTGTAGAATAATGACTAAGAGTGGTAAAGATTACACTTAAACTCATGAAGCAGGAAAGTTGAAGAAGATGGTTAATTTATAACTTATAAAGTTTCACAAAAATTAACTATTGAGGATTAACAAATGAAAAAAATTAATGAAATGATTGATATTCTAGTTAATAAAGGTTTGATAATACATGATGGTATGGAAGTGAAGAGGTTAAAAAGTGGTACAACTAATGGTGTTTTATATACTCTCCTTTTTTATGAGATACCAACCTATGTGATAAAAATTGATACCCCTAAGATTTCAATTTAAGGCGAATACGATAATGACACGATTTCAAGCTCATTCAATTGGGTTAAGTGGTGTATCTTGGTGGCATGATGTATTAGACCTTATCCGTAAGATTCACAAAAAATATGAAATTGAAGAAGGAAATATCATCGCTGATTATAAAGAAAAAGAACAAGTCTTTCAGCATATGTCTCAAACTTATCAATTTTTAGAAGAAGCCTTAAATCAGATCAACTACTCTATCTATTTTGCAACATGGGATATAAACGAAGGAAAAGGAATAGAGGATTTCGTAATTAACGGCGGTTTCCCATTATTTGTTGGAGTGAAGGATATTCGTGTTGTTAGTGACAAAAAAGGTGTATACAAGACAAAAGAGTTTTATATAGTTTACAAAAAAGATGTATATTAAACAAAATGTTTAAAATCGTATTTAAAAGGATGAAACATCCTTTTAAATACGATTTTTTATTTTCAAGAACTACTTATCATAGAATTCTAGATTTCACTCTTTGACAAAATTTGTTGAAAGATATAAACTTTTGTGTAACAATATTCCATTATTGTAAAATAATAGCTGGAGGTTAAGCGTGTATCAATTTAATATACAAGGAGAGATATTATGAAGAGATTTAAACTTATATTACTTATGATATTAACAAGCATTTTATTTATTGCTGGTTGTGGTCAAGGTGATAGTACTTTAAAGGGTGAAATTACGGAAATCTATGAACAAAGTGCAAGAGTTAGTGTTATTGAAAACAATGATGACTTTAGTGTTGGAACTATCGTATCTGTAGACTTATCTGTAAATACAGATACATTATTTGGAATAGGGGATAAGGTAATAGTAGGATATGAAGGCACTATACGCGAGAGTTCACCGCCTAGTATCAGTACAAAGTCTGTAAAATTAATAGAAACTGAATAAATAACAATACATAAGGAGCTGGTTAAAATTTTTAAAAGATTTAGTATTTTATCATTAGCATTAATGCTTTCTAGTATTTTATACTCCAATCAATCGGAAGCAGAATCCCTTTCTGATCACACTCCTGTTTCTAATGATTCGACTCTATCCATTTCTTCGCCTGAGCGTACTGGAAAAAGCGTTTTGAATAAAATGGAGGTAGAAGCTGTTGTACCGGATATTAGCAATGTTTCGATGCCTATTAAAGAGCCTCAAAGTGAATATGAAATCGTTGATGGCGTTTTAAAAGAAGAATTAGACTATAATTCAAATATAGAACGATATTCAAACTCTGAAATTAGCCCCCTTGGTTTAATTGGGAGTACTGATAGACGGGTTAGAGTAACTGATACTACGACATTCCCACATAGAGCAATTACATACCTATACGTTAGATGGCCTAATGGAGAAGCGAATAGATGTACTGGTTTTATAATAAATACTAATACAGTTGTAACAGCTGGTCATTGTGTATATTCTCATACAAAAGGGGGATGGGCTACTAGAATTACAGTTAGACCAGGAGCTAACGGTGCTGATAATTTCCCATACGGGGCGTTTGAATCTACAAAACTATTTTCGGTAAAAGGATTTACTGAAAATGAAGTAGAATCAAATGATTATGGTGCGATTAAAATATCTGGAAGTTTTCCAGCTAGTATCGGTAGCTTTGGATATGGAGTTGCAACAGAGTCTAACTTTGGCGGAGAATTTGCAAGAGTGACTGGGTATCCAACAGACGCAAATAAACCGCTATACACTCAGTGGATGCACTCTGGAACTATTGATTTATCTATTCTTGGTTTTGCTTTTCATGATGCTGATACTACTGGTGGCCAAAGTGGCTCGCCTATGTATTTAAAAGAGAATAATATCGCAAGGGCAATACATACAGGAGATGGTAAACCAAAAAATGTTGGGGTTAGAATTACCTCTGGAGTTTTCGAGAACCTTCAATTATGGGCTAATCAATAGTAAACAACGCTGTTTCTAACAAAGTTTTCTTGATTTTTTAAATTAAATATTGATCATTTTTATAATGACGAAACTTAGTTACTATGAATATTTTTTTGAAAACCTTGATATGGCTAAAAGCCTTTCAAGGTTTTCTATGTTTGGACCTTTTTATTTTCTGAAATGTCTTTTTAATTCTATAATAACTAGGTATTCTCCTAGTAAATTGATATGTTCCCAACCTAAAGGTGACATATGATGCAATAAGTCTTCATTAAAACTTCCTTTCTGTTTTTGATATTCAACTGCTTTTGTTAGATGTAGGGTATTCCAGATACTGATGGCATTGATAATTATGTTTAGCGCACTGGCTCTTTGCAATTGCTGCTGTATGGTTCGCTCCCGAAGTTCTCCTTGTTTTCCAAAGAAAAAAGCTCTTGCCAATCCATTCATGGCCTCTCCTTTATTCAATCCTTTTTGTATTTTCCTTCTTAAGGATTCATCCGAAATGCAATTCTGAATAAAGATCGTTTTTTCTATTCTGCCCATCTCACGTAAGGCTGTAGCTAAGCTGTTTTGTCCTGAATAGGAACCTAGTTTCCCCATTATAAGGGTTGCTGAAACAGTTCCCTCCCTTATTGAATGAGCTAATCGCAAAACATCTTCATAATTTTCTTTAATCACCTTTATAGTTATTTGTCCACATAAAACGGCTTCTAGTTTCGGATACTCACATGCTTTATCTATTGTAAATAATTTTGAGTCCGATAAATCTCTTATTCTTGGAGTAAATTTAAATCCTAATAAATGGGTTAATCCGAAAATTTGGTCTGTGTAACCGGCTGTGTCTGTATAATGCTCTTCGATGTTTAGATCCGTCTCATGATGCAATAAACCGTCCAAAACATGAATTGCATCCCTTGAATTAGTATGAATAATCTTTGTGTAGTAAGAAGAGAATTGGTCACTTGTAAATCGATAGATGGTGGCTCCTTTTCCAGTTCCGTAATGTGGGTTTGCATCTGCATGTAGTGATGAAACACCTAGCTGCATTCTCATACCATATGACGAAGATGTTGTACCGTCCCCCAATAGAAAGGCAATTGTAATTTGTGATGGAAATTTACTAATACGGCTCGGGCTTTATTCATTGCATCTTCATACATGCGCCATTGAGATACATTAGCTAGTTGCTTATATGTAAGTCCGGGTGTTGCTTCAGCCATCTTACTCAATCCAATATTCATTCCCATTCCTAAAAGGGCAGCCATGATAATGATCGTTTCTTCTTTATCTAGCTTTCGATTATAGGAAGCATGAGTGAATTGCTCATGAAATCCTGTTAAATAAGCAACATCCATGAGTAACTCGGTTAATTTTATTCTTGGGAGCATCTGATAAAGGCTTGCACTAAATTTCTTTGCTTCTTCTGGAACATCTTTTTCCAAGCTTTAGGGGAAGGTGAATTATTACGATTACAATATAAACCACTCCAAGCGTTTACAATATTTCGAAGAAGGAAACAATTCGATGATTTTCTTTACTAAGGATGAATTAATTGCATATCAAAAGGAATTCTGTATTGTTGTATTAGATAAGGATACGGATGACCACTTAAATATAGATATTGGTGATATAACGTCAATTTCAGGTCTAGGCGATACACATGCTTTTTTGAACGATAACACTGTTGTTAGAATTATGAAAAACCATGATGAAAGTAATTAACAATTGAAATGAAGATAGATTAACTTCTTCAGCAATCGGGCGCGCGCGACAAGTTCTGTTATAAGCGTTTCACTACGTGAAATACAGGAGAGTTTGCTCGGCAAAATCTTAACTTTATAACGAAGGATAGGAATGAAGAAACCATGTTTTCTGAAACTATCCCGTCAATACTCCTGCATGCGTTATGACTGACAGGTGATAGGGTGTGAAGCACAGGTGGATTCGGCAGAACGAAGGCTGTAGCCACTCCTTTAGAGAAGGTATGCCAACGGATATGCCGCACGGCTGAAAAACTTAATATGGTGAGAATAGTTCTATCATAAAATAACTGACAAACTTCCGAAGGTAAGGGTCTATAGATTGAGCATGCGGAAACGCATGTACCATCTTACGATGGGGTGAATGGTGTGGAGTAAAAATGCGCCCTCTGAAATACACTATACCGGACAATGGCGGTATCTAGTTCACAGGCTTATAGGAAGCACCTACGTTAAGAATGGATAGCTACGTTGTAAGGTACTTGGAAAGCAAGGAACGTTGTAATAAAGGCTGTCACCTGAAACGGTTGCCATAAGAATTTTAAT
>DATMFU010000308.1:0-6383 GCA_035556015.1 Niallia sp.
TAGGTGCTTCAGATTTATGTTTAAAAAGGTCGATCACGTCCAACCTTCCACAACTTTGATAATCTTAATCGCTCCAAAGGAACCATTTAGAAGCGGAACAGCGAATAATCACCTATTTTTTGTTTCATTCGTTTTCCTCCAAAAATCTTTTACTATCTTTAGAAGTTTATTTCATAAAAAATGACTGATATGACTTTAATATATCAAGAATACTCAAAAAACAAGCAAATGTATAATATATTTTCTGTTCTATATACAAATTAAGATTTTCAGGTAATAAATAAAACGGACAGTACGTAGAATCTCATTGAATTTCTACGTACTGTCCGTTTTGTAATTATTTTTCCTTTTTCTTTGACTGTTATCCCGATAAAACTTGACACTAGGTTTGTCCAACCTCTTTTTTCATCTACCTTCTAATAATGCAAAATGTCAATTATTAATATGAATTTCAGAAGAGATAGCAGAAATCGTCTCTTCATAGATTTTTTTCCTATCTGGATCTTCTAGGAAATGCATACTGATTAAATCAATGAGAAAAAGAGCACTTAAATCTAGACCTGTTGATAAATAAGCATGACGACCAGGATGGATGGTCCATAATACTTCATCTGATAAGTTTGTCAATTGTGTCTGGTCATAAGCCGTTAGAGCGATTAATTTAACATCTTTCTTCTTTGCTTCATTGACCGATCTAATTAATGCCCTACTTTGCCCAGTACGTGAAAAAGCTACTAATAAATCATCTTTCTTTAATAACGTACTTCTAATAATCATTAAGTGTGGATCTGTTACGGCTTCACTCGCAAAGCCCATTCTACTCAACCGGTAATTTAATTCCTGTGCAGCAAGTCCTGAACTTCCTAAACCATAAATAAAGATCCGCTTAGATTTCGTAATTAATTGCAGTGCTTTCTTGATAGATTTGCGACTGTTAAGACCTTGTATATCGCGGATTACATCCATATACTGATTTCTTATGGTAGAATTCATATCTTCCGTTTCTTCATGATGGGTTTCTCTAGCTAAGTTCATTTTTAATTCAACGAAATTTTCACAAGATACTTTTCTACAGAAACGTGTAATCGTAGCAACAGATACATTCGTCTTTTCTGCAATTTCTTTAATATTCTGCTTGGAAGCTTCTGCTGGTGAAGAAAGCAAATAATCAGCTAAACCTTTTTCTTTATCGGAGAACGAGGAATATTTCGATTGAATTTCCTTTAAGAGTGTAACCATAAATACAGATGACTCCTTCTACCTAATGATGATCATCCCCTCTTTATTTCTTCGACAAAGCGAGTTGTTATTTGCTGTGGTCGAGTAATTGCTCCACCAACTACAACGGAGTAAGCGCCCTGTTGAAGTACCGTTCTAGCCATTTCAGGAGTCATAATATTCCCTTCAGCTATAACAGGGATTGATACATTTTTTAGGATTGTTTTAATAAATTCAAAATCATTCTCGTATAGTTTACAACCTTTTGTCTCATTTGTATAACCATAAAGGGTTGTAGATACGCAATCTACTCCCAACTTTTCCGCTTCCAATGCATCTTCTAAGGTCGAGATATCTGCCATTAACTGAACCTCTGGATGACTCTCTTTTACATATGTAATGAGATCCGCTAATTTTTCCCCATTTGGACGGTCTCTAAGTGTTGCATCCAACGCAATCATTTCACAACCTGTTTCCAATAGTTCATCGATTTCTTTTTTTGTTGCTGTGATAAAAACTTCACTATCTGGATAATCTCGCTTCACTATCCCAACAACTGGTAAATCCACTTCTTGTTTTATCGCAATAATATCCGGTTTTGATTCTGCGCGAATCCCTAATGCTCCACCTTGCTTTGCAGCCAGAGCTAGCTTTGACATAATAAATGAGCTATGAAGGGGCTCACTTTCTTGTGCTTGACAGGAAACAACAAGACCATTTTTAATAAGTTCTAACATTTATATACACCTACTCTTTCTGTTTTTCACTTGTTGATAGTAGATAAGGATTCAATTCCCTAATTATCGTTCCCATTCTCGCTTTAAGGCAATCCAATTATATAGTGGAGGTAACCTAGTATTATAAAAAAATAGGAATGGGAATAACATAATACTGGTACTCTCCACTTATTAAAGTTTTTTATTAATTAGTAGTTTAATAATAATTATTTAACTTTATTTATCTCATTCTTTAAGATTTCTGCAAGGGCTCCATAGATAACTTGAACACCTGACCCTTTTTTAAAGAGACCCTTTGCCTTCAATTCATCTTTCCAGATCGAATCATCTGCCACTTTATTTATATCTTTAACTGTTACTCTTAATCTAGTAATACATGCATCAACATCCACTAAGTTTTCTCTTCCACCTAATGCTGTAATGACATCTTCTATATCAATATCCTTTAATAGAGCATCTTTCTTCGTATATAACTTATTCTCAGCTTCCTCACCACGACCTGGAGTTTTTAAATTCAACTTTAGAATAAGTGTTTTAAATAGGAAGTAATAAATCAAGGCTGTTGGAATTCCGAGAACGAGAATCCAAATATAATTCGTTTTATCATTCCCTTGTAATAAACCAAACAAGGTAAAATCAATAATACCCCTTGAGAAGGTAACCCCTACCGATACATCAAGAGCATATAACACAGCATAAGAAATTCCCTCTAAGACAGCATGGATTCCATAAAGTAATGGTGCTACGAAAAGGAACGTGAATTCAATCGGTTCTGTAATCCCTGTTAAGAAAGATGTTAAGGCAGCTGAAAATAGAATACCACCTACAATTTTCTTGTTTTTACTGTCAGCTGTATGATACATAGCAAGTGCAGCTGCAGGAAGACCGAACATCATTGGTAAGAATCCACCTGTGAAATACTTCGTTGCTTCAGCAGAGAATTTTGTTACAGTTGGATCAGCCAATTGTGCAAAGAAAATACTTTGGCCACCTTGTACGACTTTCCCTGCAACTTCTAATTCTCCACCTAGTGACGTATACCAGAACAATGGATAAATCGCATGATGAAGACCAAAAATATTAAGAAGTCGCATTAGGGATCCATAAAAGAACATTCCGATTGGACCCGTTCTTCCAAAGAATTCAGAGAAAGTGGAAATGCCAATGTGAATATATGGCCAAATAAATGGAATAATAGCCCCTACTACACTAATACATAATACAGAGATAATTGGAATAAATCTTACTCCAGAGAAAAAGGAAAGTGCTTCTGGAAGCCGCTTGTCGTAATACTTATTAGCTAAAAAGGCTACTAGTAACCCAACAATAATTCCTCCAAGCACGCCAATTTTAACTGTAAAAAGACCGAGCTCGTATCCATAGACATTTCCCTGCTTTGCAGCCTCAACAGGATCTAAACCTTGAGATAAGAAATAATCTACAGTAGTCGTTTCTGGTGTATGTCCTAAAAACCCTAGAATGGTACCAATAATTACATGCATAACAAGAAAAGCAATTGCTGCCGATAAACCTGCTGCACCTTTTTCTTGTAAGGCTAACCCTGAGGCAATCCCTACAGCGAATATCAATGGTAAGTTAGCAAAAACAATATTACCTATTGCAGACATCGTACTTAAAATATAATACAAAATGGTACCTTCACCTAAGATTCCTGTCAGCCCATAAGTCTCAACCATAAGTGGGTTGGTAAAAGCTGCACCAATACCGAGCAATATCCCAGCTATCGGCAAAACAGCGATTGGAATCATAAAAGCTTTCCCTAAACGTTGCAGTTTTTCAAACATTCTTATCCCTCCGTTTAACATGAATTATTAAATCAAACGACTATGCATGAACAGCGTTGTAAATTAATTACACAAATCTAATTTTATGTAATTTATTTTCTTTTATTATATTAGAGTAATAGAATAATATGCAACTGTTTTTTTATTTTTCTAATAACTAATCAGATATATGGATATTATTAATATCAAGTAAGAAGGAAATAAACTGTATGAATGATTAATTTTTGCTTTTACGCAAAAAAAAAACACCCAACAACGAAAGTTATCGTCATTGAATGCCCTTTATTATTTCAATACATTTTCTGCTAATACACGTTGAACATCATATATATTGGTTGTTTTATTGAAAGTCTTTTGAATAGGTAATTGGTTACCGGATATCCAAATTTTCAATTCTGCATCTAAATCAAAGGTACCTGCAGTTTCTACAGAAAAATGTAAGATACTCTTATACGGGATAGAATGGTAATCTGTTTTTTTACCTGTCATTCCTTGTTTGTCGATTAAAATTAATCGTTTGTTCGTAAAAACAAACATATCTCTAATTACTTTGTATGCATGCTCAATATTTTCTGATGGGATTAATACTTCTTTTAGTTCTTCTGTCAATTGTCCAATGTTTACTTCAGAAGCATTACCCATTAATCCACTAAATAGTCCCATTTTCACAACCGTCCTTTAATCTAATGTAAAAACTATTCTCTATTTACTATTCCATATTTTGAGTTTGATTATGTACTATAGAAAGTATACGTAACACATAACTTTTAAAAAAAAGAATACTCCTTATCAAAAAAAAATCTCCCAATTTCAGGAGATTTTTCAAAGAGCATATTAAAATACTTCTTTCATAAAAATGGACAATTGTCTTGTTGTCTCATTTAATGCTTCAATCGCATTACTCATTTCTTGTGCCAATTTTGCTTCTTCATCAGATGCATCTGAAATATTATTCATATTTTCAAGCAATCCAGTTAAGCTATTTTTTACACTTTCCAAAGAAGTTTCAATTTTCTTCGTAGACTCATCTGTTTGATCCGATAATTTGCGAACCTCTTGAGCGACAATATTAAATCCAGCACCATGTTGACCAGCACGTGCAGCTTCAATGGAAGCATTTAAGCCTAATAAATTTGTTTGACGGGAAATTCCTTTAATGAAACTTGTAATTTCATTTGTCTGTTTTGAATCCTCTAATGCCTTTTCTGATTGTATACGGATTTCATTACTTGTTGCGGCTAATTCCTCTGAGTGAGCAGCAATTGTATGGGTTTGTTCTTGCAAGGATAAAACAATATCACGAACTGTCTCTATATATCCTTCCAGCCTTTTTTCTTTATCTAACGGTTTACCGAATCCTAAAGCGCCGACTACTTGTCCATTTTCTCTAATAGGAAACGCATACGCATTGATAGGCATTCCATATACACTTGCATCTAAATAAATATCAGAATTTTTACCATTCAAGGCAGTATGGACGTTTACATCATCGTCCTTAATCTTATCTCCTTCTACATAACCAATATCAAGATTAGTACCTGTTAAATATTTCAATACTACCTTTGTTTCTTTATCAACAACAACGAGCACAGCCTCTTTTTTTAGTGCGAGATGAATGTACTCTGCCATATTAGCGAACGATTGAATAAAACTCATATTAAAAGTAATCTCCTCTTTATCTCCTGTATATTTGCTCAAAGTTAATCCATTTACACAAGAAATTAATTTATTGCTCCATACTATTTATTTTACATACTAATAGGAAGAAATACTTAAGTCTAATTTACTATTTTCTGCTCAAAATAAAGCCTCAATTGCTTTTTCAATATCTAAAAAGGAACTATCTGGCTCAAAACGTTGTAATACCTTTCCATTTTGATCTACTAAAAACTTAGTAAAGTTCCATCGAATATTACGACCAATTAAAAACTCAGGAAAATTCTTTTCAATTCCGTTGTACATGATTTTTTGCTGTAGTGTTTCACGAACAATCGGTGGACAATCTACCTCATGCTTTAAATAATTAAATAATGGATGAGTTTGATCTCCATTGACATTGATTTTATCAAAAACTGGATATGTAACCCCAAATTGAAGCTTACATTGGGTAGCAGTGGTCACGCCATCTTCAGGGTTTTGGTCTCCAAATTGATTACATGGAAACGACAATACAGTGAATCCTTTTTCTGCATATCGTTCATGCATCTTTTGTAAGTCCTCATATTGATAAGTAAATTCGCAATGGCTTGCCGTATTGACTATTAATAGTACCTTATTTCGAAAAGTTTCCATGGATAAAATTTCACCATTAGGTTTTTTAACTAAATAATTATAAATACTCATCGTATTACTCCTTTTTATTTGAGATTGGATGTTTACCTTTATAGATTAAAAACTAAAAATTTGCCAAATACGTTACACCTTTTACAACATTTCACAAAATTCAATTGTGTGCAATATAATTAATTAAGCTTATTTTACAGAACATAAATATATTTGACAAGTATTATTTTAATTTCTAACAATTACTACACACTTTTTCGTAAGCTTTTTTTTCAAAATAAAAAGATGGCATCTCAAGCATTTTTGTGCATGCAAGACACCATCCCAGAATTTATATTAT
>DATMFU010000309.1:0-35701 GCA_035556015.1 Niallia sp.
TTTTTTCCCATATGAAGGTACTAGTAATAAGTGAAGAGGTAGCCTCTAGAGGAATGCTTGATTTCATTGATTATTTAGAAAGAAATATAGAGATGCGTGATGACTTTAATATTATTATCGCTAAAGGTGATAAAGCGGAAGATATATTAAAGGTAACTACTCATTTTAGAAAGGCATCATCTTTAAAGATTTCCCCTCAATTGGATCACTTCTTAGAGGATTGGGGAGGAGATCCTGGCGTGGAAATAAATGACTTTATTAGTGAACTCCCTATGGAAGGCAAAGAACCGGTTTTAGCAACGGTTAAACTAAAGGGAGATGTTGAAGCAGGGAAAAGCATGGATAATATATCCAAGGTAACACCAGATACATTAGTTGAAATAGATTCTTTAGGAGTATTTAAAGATAAAAAGCTGATAGGGTTTCTTCCTTTAGTAGATGCAAGAAATTATTTGTGGATTCAGAATAAACTTAAGAGAACGTCTATGTCTCTCGAATGTAAAAAAGGAAATTATAGTGCAGTACGTCTAACTACATCACAAACAAATATTGCTGCAAAGTGGAAAAAAGGAAAACCAGTATTTCATATTAAGATTAATGCCGAAGGGTATATAGAAGGTACACAATGTTATAGGAATGTGCAAAATGTAGGTACAATAAAAAAATATGAAAAATTAATTGATAAGACCTTTTCCAAAGAAATAGAAGATACAGTGAAAAAGGTACAAAGAGAATATGGCTCCGATATTTTTGGTTTTGGAGAAGTGATGAGAAGGCAGCATTATGATACCTTTACAAAAGTAAAAGACCACTGGAATGAAGTGTTTACAGAAGCAGAGGTAAAGGTTGATATAAATTTTGTTGTTAGAAGATCTGGAATACGCTCAAAGAGCTTTTTTACAGAAACAGAACAATAAAAAAATGTAAGGGTCTGGCCTTTAGGACAGACCCTTTTTGTATGGGGAGATTCCTTCTAAGTCTAAAGTTGTAGAGGAAAATCAAGCTAAGGCATGTTATGAAAAAGTTTAGAGGAAGGTAACATAGTAGATAAGAAAGGAGCGATTAACACATGAAAAAATTTGGTTTATTTCTTATAGGAGGAGCAGCAGCACTGGTAGTAATATCTCAGATTGGTCCAATGATTGGCTTAGTAATTAGTGCAGCTGTATTATATTTTGCTTTTAGACAATTTATGAAAGCAAGTAGTAAAGGAGGAAAGATTGGCTGGGGTATTGCAGGAGTATTCATGCTTATTGCAACAGCAAGCAATCTTCCTGCTATTATCGGAATCGCAGCAGCTTATATTTTATATGTAGTGTATAAGAAGTGGAATAGCAATAAAGAAGAAATTATAGAAAAAAAACAGACAGATGATGATCCATTCGTTAATTTTGAAAATCAATGGTCTAAACTTACAAAATAAGGAGAGAATATGATGGCAAATTTATTAGAAAGACTGAAAAGCACAGTAATGGCAGATTTAAATCAACTGTTAGATAAAAAAGAAGAGAAAAATCCAATTGCACTCTTAAATCAATATTTAAGAGAGTGTGAAAAAGAGACAGATAAAGTAAAAAAGCTAGTGCAACGTCAATATACATTAAAAGAGGAATTTACGAAGGAATTAAAACTAGCAAAGGAAATGGCAACTAAAAGAAAAACGCAAGTAGAAGTTGCAGAGAAAGCGGGAGAAGAAGAACTAAAATCTTATGCTCAAATGGAACTTTCCCATCTTGAAGAAAGAATCGAGCGCTTAAATGATGCTTTAACAAATAACAATCAACAGCTTCATGAATTAGAAACAAAATATTTGAATATGGTGCATAAATTAAAAGATATGAAATTACGCCAAATGGAATTAATGGCAAAGGAAAATGTAACAAGAGCTCATTATAAAATGAACAAAGTCTTAGAAGAGCAAGTAAATAATCCAACTAATCCAACTCGTTTTAATGAAATGGAACAATATATTGAAAAGCTTGAAGATAAAATTAATACTAACTATATGAAGAATACATTGGATGAAAAGTTTGCAGCATTAGAAAAAGATATGCTAAAAAAGGAAGATAACTCCATTAATTTATAAAAAAGTGGTATTCTAAAAAGGCGTATAGTAATTACGCCTTTTTTAGCAATAATGGATAGAAGGGAGAGATTAGCTTGTTTCAACAACTAAAAGATAATTATGCTAAATGGGTTATTGGTATTGGAGGATTTCTACTACTTTTAGAACTCTTTGTCTTTAATCCTGGCTTAATTTTTTCTCTTCTTGTATCTGTTGGTATGATATATTTTGCGAAGAAATCTTTAAAGGGATTAATGGGGAAAATTTTGTTTTGGTTAGGATTATTAATCCTTATCGTTAGTATTCTGAATATGATTACAGTAAAGTTCCTCTTATTCAGTGTATTAGTGTATTTCTTCATTCAGCTTATTCACAACAAAAAGAATACGACTGTCATCGAACCAGTTATTAAAGATAAGATAATGAATAGTGAGGAGGAAGCTTCTTATATAAAGAAAAAGCCTCTCTTTACTAATGCTCTTTTAAATCGGAATAGTACTCCTAATCATGTCTATGAGTGGGATGATATAAATATACAATGTGGAGTAAATGACACAAAAATAGATCTTAGCTATACCGTTCTTCCAGAAGGAGAAACAGTTATTACAATACGAAATATCATTGGAAATGTTAAATTATTTATCCCCTATGATATGGAAGTAAATATTAATCATTCTTTACTTTTCGGGTCCTACCGTATCTTGGGAGAAACAGAAGAAAATGCATTTAATAAAAATATTTCGATTAAAACTTCAGAATATCATCAGGCGAATACGAGAGTGAAAATTCTTACCTCTTTTGTACTAGGTAGTCTCGAGGTGAAAAGAGTATGAATATCATAACACGACAAATTTTATGGGGTGTTACTACTTCCATCATCCTTTTTGCCTTTTTTTCTTTTTGTTATATTACCGTATTTCCGCTTTCTAATTGGAGTGCTTTATGGAAAGAAGAGTTGATGGGAGTTCCATTTGTACTATTTCTCGCAAGTGTTGATATCACGATTGGCATACTTGTTGGTTTTTTCTCTGGTTTCTCATGGAAAAGGCAAATTATGATGTTAGAAGAAAGAATACATAGTATGGTCAAAAGTAAAGAACAAAGTCCAAAGGTTGGAAATGTAGAAGAATTAATTCGTTTAGAAAATCACATAATTGATATTCAGCATCAATTAGTGGAACAAACAAAATTATCACAAAAACTGGTTAACGAAAAGGCAGAAGATCAAGAAGCACAAGTACAAAGTCTAATCATTGCAGAAAGAAATAGATTAGCTAGAGAATTACATGATTCTGTTAGCCAACAATTATTTGCAGCTTCCATGTTGTTATCTGCAATTAATGAGACGAGACCAGAAGCAAATGATAGAGAGACCAAACAATTAAAATTGGTAGAAGAAACGATACAACAATCTCAATTAGAAATGAGAGCTCTTTTACTTCATTTAAGACCAGTTGCTTTAAAAGGTAAAACACTAAAATCAGGAATAGTGGAATTATTAACAGAACTAATGCAAAAGGTGTCTTTAGACATTAGTTGGAAATTAGAAGACATTGAATTGGATAAAGGGATTGAGGATCATCTTTTTCGTATTTTACAAGAATCTGTTTCCAATACATTAAGACATGCGAAAGCGGAACGATTAGAAGTTCAACTAATCCAAAGGGAGTCCTTTATCATTCTGCGGATTATGGATAATGGGGTTGGTTTTAATGTTGATGTTAGAAAAGCTGGATCTTATGGTTTGCAGAATATGCATGAAAGAGCTTCTGAAATTGGTGGAATATTAAAAATGGTTAGTATTAAAAATCAAGGAACTAGATTAGAAGTAAAAGTTCCTATACTAGAAAGGGAGGAGGAAAGTCAATGATTCGAATTTTATTTGTAGATGATCATGAAATGGTTAGGATTGGAGTTTCTTCCTATTTGTCAGCACAACCAGATATGGAGGTAGTAGGAGAAGCTGAAAATGGAAGAAGAGGTGTAGAACTAGCCCTAGAGTTAAGACCTGATATTATTTTAATGGATCTTGTTATGGATGAAATGGATGGAATTGAAGCAACAAGAGAAATTATGGAGAAATGGCCAGAGGCAAAAATAATCATTGTTACTAGCTTCTTGGATGATGAAAAAGTATATCCAGCTCTTCAGGCAGGAGCAACTAGCTATATGTTAAAAACCTCAAAAGCTAGCGATATAGCTAATGCAGTCCGTAAAACATATAATGGCCAAATTGTTTTAGAACCAGAAGTAACAGATAAGATGATGTCTAAAATGCGTGAAAAAAAAACAACCCCTCTCCACGAAGAACTAACTGCACGAGAAATGGAAATATTGTTATTAATGACAGAAGGGAAAAGCAATCAGGAAATTGCGGATGAATTATTTATTGCCCTAAAAACCGTTAAAACACATGTCAGTAATATATTAAGTAAATTACAGGTGCAGGACCGTACGCAAGCTGTAATTTATGCATTTAAGCATTCACTTGTAGAATAAAGGCTTATTATTAATAAATGGATTTCTCTTAATTAAACGTTTGATTAAATTTTTTCCTTACTTTGATTCTGAAAAATGACAAACAAGAAAAATATTTTTTGGACTTGTCTCATATGATGATAAGAGAAAAGGAAAATACTCTTTTCTTTTACTATTCTTTGTTGTAGAAGAAAAGATTGAGGGAGAGGTCCATGAGTTCATTTTACAAAGGTACATTTTTATTAATAGTAACAGCCTTTTTTGGAGAATGCATTGAATTTTTAATTAATATGGTAATGGCTCGGGAGCTTGGAGAACATGGCTTAGGTTTATTTATGACAGTTCTACCAACCATTTTTCTTATTGTATTATTGGCAAGTTTTGAATTACCGACCTCTATTTCAAAGTTTATAGCTGAAAAAGATTCTAAGTACCATTTAGGCATGTTGCAGCAAGTGTTGAAATGGACAATCATTTTTACGATTATACTCACTATTATTGCATCGTTTATCATACCCTTTGTTCCTATTTTTTCAAGTTATCACCCATTATTAAAGTGGATGGTAATTCTTCTATTACCTATTATTTCTTTTACATCTATTGCAAGAGGATACTTTATGGGAAAGCAGCAGATGGGGAAAATTGCTGTTTCTAATTTTTTACGAAAGATTGTCCAATTAGGATTATTGGTTTTCTTATTTCAATGGTTTTCCTTTGACTTAGATACTTCCGTCTTAATTGCATTTTTTACGATTGTTGGTAGTGATACGGTCGTATTTCTATATTTAATGCATATGTTTTTCGTCCAGTATCAGCGGGTCAAAAAAGGAAAGAATGATAGCTTAAGTAAAAAAACGATTTGGAAGGACCTTTTATCTGTATCTATACCAACTACAGGTCTTCGGATATTTCATGCACTAACTCATGCTATTCAACCATTCCTAATAAAAGGTGCATTAGTTGCTTCTGGGATATCAGCAGCAAATGCAACGGAACAATTTGGTATGCTTGCTGGAATAGCTATGACTATTGGCTTTTTTCCATCTTTTATAGCACATAGTTTTATGACAATGCTAATACCAACAGTTTCTAAGTCATATGTACAGAAAGACTATTCGAAATTACAGAAACTATTGCAACAGGTAATGATGATAACTGCTATTTATGGAACAATAGCTGTTACTATTTTTTACTTTTTTGCAGATACATTAACCATAACATTTTTCCATTCTACACAGGCCGCAACTATTGTTCAATTGCTCTGGCCATACTTCTTATTACATTACTTTACCATTCCTATGCAGGCATTTTTAATTGGCTTAGGTTTATTAAAAGACGCAGTTTTTCATAGTGTTTGGTCAACCATCTTTTCCTATACAGCTATTTATTATTTAGGATCTTTAAGTCAGCTTCAAATGGGGGGGATTGCTATTGGTATGAACCTAGGAGCTGTAATTCTAGCCTCCTTACACTATTTAACCATTTGTAAGAAAATTGGATTCTCCATATGGCTTTCTCCAGTTAATAAAATTCATTCATAAAAAATTATTAAAAAGCTGTAGGGATTCTGTGGTGAAATTTCGTTTATTAAGTAGAAAGTGAAAAAGGAAGGAGAATGAAGTTGGAATCCCTCTCAACAAATAACAAAATAGATAGCTTATTTGAGCAAATAGTAAAAGATTATGGCAAATCTATTTACATATATATTTTTTCTATTATAAAACATAAAGAATTAGCAGAAGACTTGTATCAAGAAGTTTTAATATCGGCTTATCTTTCTTTTCCATCAATTGAAGATCACCTAAAAGTAAAAAGTTGGCTATATAAAATTGCTATTAATAAATGTAGAGATTTTTGGAGAAAAGAAAAAACATCGAAGAAGTTTTGGGAAGAATCTATTTATTTGTATGCTAGAGATACCTCAGTAGCATTTGAACCAGAAGAAACAGTAATTAGTCAATGTGATAAAGACGAAATGATCGGTACATTGGAAGAGCTTGCTCCTATGTATAAAGAGCCATTATTACTTTTCTATTATCACAATCAAACTTTATTAGAAATTAGCAATCATACAAATACGCCTCTATCTACCGTGAAAACGAGAATGAAAAGGGCGAAGGAACAATTAAAGCCAAAAGTAATGAGGAAAAAAATGATCATGCTTTCCTAATTGATTTTTATTGATGATTTCTATGCCTAAAGGGCATAGAAATCAAAGGATGATATTCTAATTCTAAGCGTCTTTCTGTTTGTTGTAATAATTTACAGAATACATAGCCCCTTCACTTACCATATTATTATCGCCTATATCTTTGGGATCGGGATTTCCTGCTTTAGAAAACAAATCCTCTTTTGAAGAATGTTGGAACTTACTCTTCCATTGTTTCATCATTTCTTTCCCTTTATCTGTGAAAAGTAGAAAGCTACCTACACCAGCTCCGACCATTGCAAAAGTTCGTAAAGAATTTTTTCCTAACATAAGAATATTCCTCCTCCTACTAATTTTTAACTCTTATTCTTCTAATTCCCCTATAAATAGTTTTTAAAACTTTATTCCGGGAATAATACCAGAAAGGAATAGTAGGGGGGAATAATGATGAACAAATTTAATTTAAATGAATGGGAATGGTACAGACTTTTTAAAGAAGAAGATATAGATCAAGTTAATGTAGAGAATGTAGTTGAGGTTAGAAAGTGGTTTCGAGATATAAAAGATAAAAAACATAATTATTTAAAAATAAATACAAAAATAGATGGAGAAGAATCTTTAAGTGGTTCTTTAATTTATAACAGAGAGATAAATAATAAGGATGATTATGAACTATTTCATTTTTATTTATCAGATGACTACTTAATTACGTATGATTTTAATGACAATAGTTTACATAGTAGCAGAACAGATATGTATGAGGAGATAAAAAGAGCAAAAACACCAATAGAAGGATTTATGATTATTTTAGGACAAATAATGACAGATATTTTATATCATATCGATTCCTATGAGAAGCGTTTAGAGGAGTTAATCTGGGATGTAAAAGATAGAAATAGTACAAAAACCTTAGACAAGGTGTATCAATCTAGACATGAAATTTTAATTTGGAAAAATGTCATGATTCCGTTTCTTGAAATCAAGTATGCTTTGGAAGAAGCATTTGGAGATAAGGCTATCAATGGAAAAGAATATAAGCGTAGTAGTAAAAGAATAGAAAGAGGGCTTATTCTTGTAGATGAATATGAAAAAGAACTCAATAATTTAGTGAGCTTTGAGGAGGTAGTGTCACAGCATCGTGGAAACGAAATAATGAAAACACTTACTGTTTTTACGACGCTATGCACACCTATTATGGCATGGGGCGCCTTATGGGGGATGAACTTTAAAATCATGCCAGAATTAGACTGGAGTTTTGGCTATCTTTCCTCTATTGGAGTAATTTTAGGTTCAACCATCGCTGTATACTTTTATCTTAAGTCAAGAGGATGGATGGGAGACTTATTAAAGGCACGAAAGAAAAATTCCTTCTTTCGATAAGCAAATAGACTCTTCCTTACAAATTGACATATAATAAGAAAGTAATAATTCACCTAGAAATTCCTATGATTGTAAGGAGGAAATATGGAAGAGTCAAAATTTTGCAGTGAATCTTTAGTAGTGAAAACGAGCATTGTTTTTCCTACAGATACTAATATGTATGGAACCCTATTTGGAGGAAAGTTAATGGCGTATATAGACGATACCGCAGCAATCTCTGCAATGCGTCATGCAAGAAAAGGGATTGTTACTGCTTCAACGGATTCTGTAGATTTTCTATACCCAATTCAAGAAGGTAATGCGGTTTGCCTGGAAGCCTTTGTAACATATACAGGAAAATCCTCTATGGAAGTGTTTGTTAAAGTGAGTGCAGAGGATTTAATTTCAGGAGAGCGCCATTTATGTGCACTGAGTTTTTTAACAATGGTAGCGATAGATGAAAATGGGAAGCCAACCAAAGTCCCGAAAGTTATTCCACAAACAGAAGAAGAAAAAGAACTTTATGAATCTGCAAAAGAGCGTGCAGAGGCTAGAAAAAAGCGAAAGATAGAAACAGAAAAGCTAGCTAAAAAATATAAACAGTGGAAATAAAGTATGGTGCACTAATTATTTGTCGGAAACGAGGGAAATGTCATAAATAATTCCTACCACTAAATAGGATGGATTGACAATTAGTACCTTATAAATCTGTCGAAATAGCAAATTATTTTCCAGGAAATGATGAGAATTTCCGATTTACTGTATAGTATTGTCTTTTCTTGCGAGCATAAAGAAGGAAATTTCTAATAGTTGGTGGAGGTTAATAAGTGGAACTTTCTTATTATGTCATAACACGAAAAATTGATTTTATTGAACAAATCATAGAGGAAACGGAAGAAAAATTAATCCTTCATAAAGATAAAGTTACCTCAGCTAAGAAAATATTCCCATTAAAAACTATACATGATATTTCTTACAAACAAAGCATAAATACATATAAAATTTTGTATTTACACACAAATCAAGGTGTATTCTCTTTTTTTATTAAGGATAATCCAGAACCTTGGATAGATAGTATTAAAGGACGAATCCAAACGGATAAATAAAAGCCTGCTTTACATAATCTATGTTAAAGCAGGCTTTTTACTATTAATCTCTATCAGCTAATATTCCAAAAATTCGTAGAAGGCTAATAAATAAATTAAGGAAATCTAGATATAGATTTAATGCCATTAATGGTACTTGTTCTGCAGAAATACCATAGTGTTTCATGCGGTTAAAGTCAAATAATACATAACCACTAAAAACTAGAACACCAATAAAGGAATAAGCCATCATTCCAGTTGAAGTTAGCGGCCAAAAGATATTAAAAATACTAATAGCTATTAGAGCAATTAAAGCAGCAAATAACATTCCACCAAGAAAAGATAAATCACGTTTAGTCTTAGTTGCATAAGTAGCTAAGGCAGCAAAGACAATCGTAGTAGTACCTAATGCATTAATTACGACATTTCCTCCAACTGTGGAAACATAGTAAGAAACAATGGGGAATGTTGTAATTCCTGAAATAAAAGTAAATAAGTATAAAAAGGAATAAGATAAAGATTTCCCTCTTCTAGCAAAAAGAGCTATTAATAGTAATACAATTTCTAATATCGATAATGGTAAAAACAACGATGATGGAATAAAATTCCCAATCATTGTACCTGCAAAAGCAATTGCAAGAGAAAGGGCAAAAGTTCTTAAAACAGAAGGCATATAATGATTATTAGTACTATATGCATGCATTTTTTTCTCACTCCAGTATAATTTTCTTATTTGTATTTACGAGCAAGGAAAGAAAAAGGTTTCATTAGTTATTATATTTATTTTTCTCTGACAATATCACCTTTTAATATATCACGTATTTCTTTTAATAACTCTTCTTGTGGATCTATTTTAACAGGGTTTTCCTGTATTTCCTCTTTCTTTTTAAACTTGCTAATGAAGCGAATCACTAGAAAGATAGAGAAGGATATAATAAAGAAGTCCACGATAGTTTGAATAAAGTTCCCGTATTTTATCCCATTATAAGCCATTTTAGAAAAATCAATTCCTAGAACGAAGTAGGAAAATAATGGCATGATAAGATCAGTTACAAGAGAGGTTACTATCTTACCAAAGGCTGTTCCAATTACAACCCCAACTGCTAAATCAATCACATTTCCTTTTATTGCAAATGATTTAAAGTCATTCCACATAACTACCTCCAGATTTTGGTTCTTATTTTATTTAACATTTTGTTCTAATTATGATAAGGATAAACTATCTTATCATAATTAATTTACGCTAATACCTTGAAGGAAGAGAAAAGTTTTTCAGGTTCACCAATTGTTATTTCTATATCTTGTACTTTTGCAAAGCGATTTCCTTTTTTTATTTCTTCCATAAATGGTTCCAAAAGGTTCTTTGAGCCATGCGCCAATATTTCTACCATTCCATTTGATTTATTTCTTACCCAGCCAGTGATTTGATGCTTTATTGCTGTCATTTGTACAAAATATCGAAAGCCCACTCCTTGAACCTTCCCACTTACTAATACATGATATTGTAACATCTGATCCCTCCTCTTTATGTTATAGGAAATAATATAATTTTTTCAATAGTAAGGTTAATTTTTTTCTTTTATCGTTAATCATCGCATACTGTTTTTTTAGGTGCAATGGGATTTAATAAAAATGAGAATATAGTAACTGGAAAAAGCTAGATTTGTAGAAAAAGGTTCATTTTGTTACTATTAATAGGTATGTGAGTAGTTTTTAATAAAAAAATAATGTGAATGGCACTAAACCTGAATAAGAAGGTTGCTATAAAGTAGAGTAGTAACAGGAGATAGCGAATGAAAAAACTAAATAAAAAATGGCTGCTATGGAGTATATTTATCATTGCAGTTTGTATATTGGGAGCTTCCTTGTTAAATTACTATGTGTACAAGAAGCAATCAACCAATGTAAATAAAAGCACAAATAGTAAGCAAGATTTAGAGTGGGTAAAAAATAATTCTTATTTTACAATAAACATGAAGATAAATGGGAACGACTATGAAATTTTCTTAGTCGGAGAAGGGGAAAGAAAATCCGAGTTAATAGAAGAAAATGAAATTGGGATGAAAGATGACACGATTATTAAGGGGAACTTTTCCTTTTATTTATGGAAAGAAGCGAATGGAAAATATGCTTATAAACAAGAGGTTGAATTGCCCAATCCGATGACATTTAATCTTTCTAAAAAGAGTACGAGTACGTATATGGTGAACCAACAGAATATCGCTGCAATTTTTCAAGATCTAGGGGAAAAGGATGTTCTTACCTATTTCTATACAATTGAAAAGGGTAAAGTGGTAAATTTGACGGATAATGGCTTACATTTATTAAGTAGAAATATAAAAAGTATCCAACAAAATTATTTGCAAACTATTAGCAAACAAGAAAATTCCAAAGTTAATTTTGACACATGGATGCTTCAGAAAGAAAATATGAAATTAACAACAATGGATACTACAACTGTTCAAAGTGAAGAGACGATAGAGAACTGGCTGAATAAAGAGGATTATTATTATCCTTTTAAAGATATAACCATTACAACTAGTATGTTGACATTGGCAAAACAAGGCATGTTAATTGGTTCTCAATACCCAATTGGTACGAATGTAAAAGAGATTACAAAAATAAACGCTGATTATATAAATGAAGAAACAAGAAATAAAGAAAATCAGTTAAAATATTCAGATGTTACCTATCTTTATGATAAAAAGACAGGGCTTGTTACGTCCATATGGATTCCGGGTGTACGAATTAAAGAAACAATTCAATCTTTAGAAAAAATTCTAGGAAAACCAGAGAGTTTTATAAGTAAGGAAAATGGATACTTAGTAATTTATAAAGCTTCAAAATATCAATTACAGTTTCAATTGGATGATTCTCTTGTGATCACATCCGTTCAGTTAAAAAAGAATTAGAAAAAAGGGATGCCTAATAAAGGATCCCTTTTTTGAATGAAAACAAGAAAATCTATAGATTTAAAATGCCCAATCACCATTACGGAAGACAGGTTCAACCGTTCCGTCAGCTGTAATTCCATCAATATTCATCTTATCTGAACCAATCATGAAATCTACATGAGTAAGGCTTTCATTTAGTCCTTTTTCCGCTAGTTCCTCACTTGACATGGTTTTTCCACCTTCAATACAGAATGCATAAGCACTACCGATTGCTAAATGGTTGGATGCATTTTCATCAAATAAAGTATTGTAGTAAAGGATATTTGATTGAGAAATTGGTGAACGATGTGGAACTAAAGCAACTTCACCTAGGTAGTGGGAACCTTCATCTGTTTCCACTAATTTTTTCAAGATTTCTTCTCCTTGCTCTGCTTTTATTTCAACAATTTTTCCATCTTTAAAAGTAATAGTGAAATTATCAATGATATTACCACCATAACTTAATGGTTTTGTGCTAGAAACAGTGCCATTTACACCTGTTTTATGAGGTACTGTAAATACTTCTTCTGTAGGCATATTTGCCATAAACTCGAAACCTTTTTCATTAATTGATCCTGCTCCACACCATAAGTGTCCTTCTGGAAGTTCAATTGTAAGGTCTGTTCCAGGAGCAGTATAATGAAGCTTTTTGTATGCTTTATTATTTAAATAATCTACTTTTGTATGAAGATTTGTATCATGATCTTTCCACGCTTGAATTGGATCTTCTGTGTCTACTCTTGAAGCTTTAAATATTGCATCCCAAAGTAATTCCACTCGTTCTTCCTCAGATGCATCTGGGAATACAAGATTTGCCCAAGCTTGAGAAGGAACACCTATTACTGTCCAACTAACTTTATCAGATTGTACATAGCGACGGAAAGTACTTAAAGCTGTACCAGCTGATTTCTGGAAATTACTAATTCTTTCAGGATCTACACCTTTTAAAAGATCAGGACTAGAAGACGTAATAGACATGAACGCTGCGTCATTTTCAGCCAATTCAATTTGTTCTTTAGCTCGCCATTCTGGATATTCTAAAAATGCTTCACTTGGTGCTAAGTCATATTTAGTACGAGTAATCGTATCATCTGACCAGTTTACTACTACATTTTTTGCTCCAACTTCATAAGCAGCTTTCACTACAAGACGAACAAATTCTGCAGCATCAATAGTTGTATTAATAACAAGAGTTTGTCCTTTTTGAATATTAACTCCTACTTTTACAGCAAGTTCTGCATACTTTTGCAGGTTTTCTTGAAATGTACTCATTATAAACTCCCCTTTATTTAGAGCATGAGCTCTTTATGTATGAGCATGGATTCCAAATAAGGAATAATGCTACTTCCATTGTAGCTTTTTTATAAGAAGAAATAAACTGATTCGTCATAACATTAGCATTAATAAGATGATTAAATCCATCCTTATTTAGATTACTTTTTTGATAGAATATAACTATTGGATGAAACTTAGGAGGATTTTATGACGAAAGAATTACAAGCAGTTATTTTTGATTTTGATGGTGTTATTGCCGATACAGTAGGATTATATTATCAAGCTACAAAGAAAATGGCTATGGAAATTGGTGCACCATTTACAGAGGAAGATAATTTAAATTATCAAGGTGTGCCAAGAAAGGTCTTAATAAATGATCTGTTGGCAAGGACCGATAAGGTTTTAACAGAAGCTCAAAAAGAAGAATTAGGTAACCGAAAAAGTAATTATTATAGAGAGCTTATTGCTGATTTTACCGCTGAGCAAATGATGCCGGGCATGCTTGCGTTTCTTACTGAGTTAAGGGAACGAGGGATAAAATTTGGTATAGCTTCATCTAGCTCAAATGCACCATTTTTATTAGAGCGTTTTGGAATTAAGGATTGGTTTGATTGTATAGTAGATCCCCATTCCTTAAAAAAAGGAAAACCTGATCCAGAAATTTTTCTTAAAGCGGCAGATGGTTTAAATGTGGATTATGCCAATTGTGCTGCAGTGGAAGATGGTCAAGCTGGTTTAAGTGGGATACTTCAAACTCCTATGTTTTCCATAGGTATTGGACGTGGAGAAGTTTTTAATCAGGCAGATTGGCAAGTAGATTCTACAGAAGAACTGAAGGCTTCTGTCCTTATAGAAAAATTTCGTAATAGATAACAAGGAGTATAAACAGGGAGTAGCATATAGCTCGTTCTTGTTTATACTTTTTCACTATGAAAAATATTTAATGTAATTCAGGGATTAATTAAGTATGTATTGGTTGTTAAGATCCATTTAGGTTATAACCAGTGAAATATGTTATATTGTAACGATACAAAGGAATTAAAGGAGCATGAAAGATATGATGAAAAGCCTGGTTTTAGCGGAAAAACCTTCAGTAGCTAGAGATATTGCGAAGGTATTAACTTGCACCAGAAAGGGAAATGGATTTTTAGAGGGAGATAAATATATTGTGACATGGGCTTTAGGGCACTTAGTTACACTAGCGGATCCTGAAAGCTATGATTTGAAATATAAAACGTGGAAATTAGAAGATTTACCTATGTTACCAGAACGGTTAAAATTGATGGTCATCAAGCAGTCTGGTAAACAATACAATGCCGTTAAATCGCAGCTTATGCGTAATGATGTAAATGAAGTCATTATTGCAACAGATGCAGGGCGTGAGGGAGAATTAGTCGCTCGTTGGATTATAGAAAAAGCAAAAGTGAAAAAAAACATTAAACGGCTTTGGATTTCTTCTGTCACAGATAAAGCCATTAAAGATGGATTTAATAACTTAAAACCAGGGAAGGTATACGAAAATCTATATTTATCAGCAGTGGCTCGTTCTGAGGCAGACTGGTATATAGGCTTAAATGCTAGCCGTGCTCTTTCTACGAAATTTAATGCGCAATTGAATTGTGGACGCGTTCAGACACCAGTAGTTGCTATTATTGCTAATCGGGAAGATGAAATAAAAAACTTTCAACCAAAGTCTTACTATGGGATAGAGGCACAAACGGACAATGGATTAAAGCTAATATGGAAAGATACCTCCGGAAATAGTCGAAGCTTTGATAAAGAAAAAATAGAGAACGTAATAAAGCAACTTGGAAATAAAAATGCTACATTAATTGATATGGAAAGTAAACCGAAAAAAACATTTTCCCCAGGTCTTTATGATTTAACAGAACTACAACGTGATGCAAACAAAATATTTGGATACTCTGCAAAAGAAACGTTAAACATTATGCAAAAGCTGTATGAACAGCATAAAGTGTTAACTTATCCGAGAACAGATTCCCGTTATATTTCAACAGACATTGTATCAACGTTACCAGATCGTTTAAAAGCCTGTGGGATTGGCGAATATCGTACGTTGGCATATAAGATACTAAAAAAGCCAATTAAGGCAAATAAATCGTTTGTTGATAATAGTAAAGTAAGTGATCACCATGCCATTATTCCAACAGAAGCATATGTGAACTTATCTTCATTTACGGATAAAGAACGAAAAATATATGATTTAGTAGTAAAACGATTTTTAGCGGTGCTTTTACCCGCATTTGAGTATGAACAATTAACATTGCATGCGAAAATTGGAAATGAAAGTTTCTTTGCTCGTGGAAAAACAATAATAAATTTAGGTTGGAAAGAAGTATTTGAAAATCGATTAGAGGAGGAAGAATCTTCTGATGATCTAAAGGAACAAATACTCCCTAAAATGGAAAAAGGGCAAACATTAGCTATTAAGCTAATCACACAAACAGCTGGTCAAACGAAGCCACCTGCACGTTTTACAGAAGCAACTTTGTTATCGGCAATGGAAAATCCAACAAAGTATGTGAAATCTCAAAATAAACAACTTACTGAAACACTTAAATCTACTGGAGGATTAGGAACGGTTGCGACTCGTGCGGATATTATAGAGAAACTTTACAATTCCTTCCTAATTGAGAAAAGAGAGAAGGAAATTCTCATTACTTCTAAAGGAAGACAGCTTTTAGATTTAGTGCCAGAAGAATTACGTTCACCATTAACAACTGCAGAATGGGAACAAAAACTAGAATTAATTGCGAAAGGTAAGTTGAAAAAAGAGGATTTTATAAAAGAAATAAAAAAACATACTATAGAGATTGTTGCAGATATTAAAGCAAGTACTAAGCGGTTTAAGCATGATAATATTTCTACTAAAAAGTGTCCAGATTGTGGAAAGCCGATGCTTGAAGTGAATGGGAAAAAAGGAAAAATGCTTGTTTGTCAGGATCGAGAATGTGGTCACCGTAAAAACGTGGCTCGTGTTACGAATGCACGCTGCCCTCAATGTCATAAAAAGATGGAGCTTCGTGGAGAAGGAGAAGGCCAAATCTTTGCATGTAAATGTGGCTATCGTGAAAAGATGTCTGCTTTCCAGGCAAGGCGCAAAAATACATCTAAAGGAAAAGTGGATAAACATACCGTTCAAAAATACTTAAAGAAACAAGATAAAGAACAAGAGCCTTTAAACAACGCCCTTGCGGAGGCATTAAAAGGTTTGAAGTTGGATTAATGAATTATGGACCAATAGAAACAAACTAGATTTTTATATTTTTTTCTATGTAAAAGGTATTTGGGAATTAATTTTCCTGAATACCTTTTTTTTATTGAAACGCTTGTTAAGTTCAGATAATTTATAAAAATGATAATTAATAAATAATAATTATTATCTAAAAGAAAATACAAACAAGTCGATATAGATTATTATAAGAAAATATACCTATGGGGGTTTATAGGTAAAAAGTTACAAAATGAAAGAACACATCTGGAGGGAACTATCGTGAGAATTTTTAAGCCTATTATATACTTCATGAATCGACTGAAGTATATCGGAAAGTTTAGTGTTATAGGAGGAGCATTGGTTATACCAATTATCGTTATGATGTTTATGCTTCTTAGTGATATGAATCAAAATGTATCGAGCTTAGAAAAGCGACAAGCAGGTGCAGAGTATAATCAACTTTTAAAGGATTTTCTACAGGATGTTCAACAACACCGAGCAATGTCCGTAGGTTATTTAAATGGTGACAATAGTTATAAACAAAAAATGGAAGATAAACAGGAAGAAACAGCAAAGGATATTCAAAAAATTACGGACTTTCATAAAGAAAGTAAGGAAAAAATTCAAGATAAAGATGTATGGAATACGTTAGAAAATAACTGGAAAGAGATAGAATCTAATGTGAATAATATGACTTCGAGTGAAGCAACACAAGTTCATATTGAATATATACAAATATTATTAGATTATATTGCGGAAATCGCAGAAAGTTCAGATCTTTTAGTAACTGAATCAACAGAGGAAATGTATTTAGCTAGTATTACGGTACAGACACTACCTAATTTAACAGAAAGCTTGGGACAAGTACGTGCATATGGTGTAGGGGCTATTACTTCAGGAAAAATAAGCGAAGATCAAAAGCTAAACTTAATTAAGTTAAACGCCTTAATTAATGAATCATCAACCACATTAGCTCATCAAATGGAAGTAATGATGAATGATAATGCATTAAATAAGTCATTTAATATTATTAACGAAGAGTCCGAAAAAGGAATTACAGAGTTTCTCGATGTACTTGAGAATAAAGTAATTGGAGCCTCTAAAATATCCATGAGTTCAGATGAATATTATAATCTAGCAACAGAGACAATTGATAAAGTTTTTAGTTTATATGATGCAAGTATCAATCAATCAGTAGAAGATATGCATAAGGAAGTAGATAGCGTACAGTTATATAGAACTATAATGATTTCTGCAATTATTATAATATTTTTACTGGTTATATACAGCTTTATTGGTTTTTATTTAGCTATTAGAAATAATATTCTTAAATTGAAAAATGTTGCAGTTAGTGTTGCAGAAGGTGATCTTACAAAAGAAGTATCCTTAGAAACGAATGATGAAATGAAGGATATTGAAAAAGCCTTTAATGCAATGGTGACTAGTTTAAGACAATTGGTTAATCAAATTAATAATAATGCAGAACAAGTAGCAGCTTCTGCTGAGGAGCTAAATGCAAGTTCAGAACAAACCACAAAGGCAACTGAAAATGTAGCAAGTGCTATTCAACAAGTCTCAAGTGGAGCAGAAATACAAATGAATGGCATCAATGAAAATTCAACAGCCCTTGAGGAAATTTCTATCGGTGTTCAACGAATTGCTGAAAATAGTAGCGTTGTATCCGATTTAACTACTCAAACAGCAAAATACGCAGACGAAGGTGCTAAGTCGATAGAGCATAATGTAAGTCAAATGAATAATATTTATTCTTCTGTAACAGAATCTAACCAAATTATTAAAGCATTGTATGACCGATCACAGGAAATAGAAAAAATATTAGATGTTATTAGAGGAATAGCTGACCAAACTAATTTATTGGCATTAAATGCATCTATAGAAGCAGCAAGAGCGGGAGAGCACGGGAAAGGCTTTGCAGTTGTAGCCGAAGAAGTAAGAAAATTAGCAGAACAATCGCATACTTCCTCCTTACAAATTGCTAATTTAATCGGTGATATTCAAAAAGATACAGAGAAGACTGTAGAAGTAATGAGCAATGTAACTAAGGATGTAGAGTCAGGTTTAGATATTTCTAAGAATACTTCTATAAAGTTTGTGCAAATTTTAGAAGGAATGAAGGAAATTGCCCCACAAATAGAAGAAGTATCTGCAACAGCACAACAAATGTCAGCTGGTACACAACAAGTTGTAGCAGGAGTCGAAGAAGTAGCAAATATTTCAAAAGAAAATACTGTTGTAGCTGAAGGAGTAGCTGCTTCAACACAGGAACAACTGGCTTCCATGGAGGAGATTAGTTCTTCAGCTAATGCATTAACTAAAATGGCAGAGGAACTTCAGGAAATGGTAGGTAAATTTAACATATAATTTATATAGAAAAAAATCTCTCACCTCTAAGTAAGGAGGTGGGAGATTTTTTTATGACAAAAAGTGATATCTTTCATTCATAAAGTCTAACTATTCTTCTTCTACCCTATTTTTGAAAGCTTCTTGGGTAACAATGAACTCTTCATCTTCTGGTGCATCCTCTGCATGAGTATGTTTTCTTGTACCTTCTGGAAGAGGACCAGGATGATGTTTTTTCTTATGATTAAAATGTTCTCCACGTGCCATTTAGAGCATTCCCTTCTTTCAAAATGAAAATTTTTAAATAACTACAAGGTTCTAAGAATTAGAAAAGACTTCTTATAAGGAAGTTACACTATATTTTTAGAAAAAGATTGGAATCCTATACCTAAAGAAAGGGAGAAAAATATATAATATAGTAAGTAAAGGGAAATTAGACAGGAGGTAAGGCAATGGATTTTTCATCTCTTGTTTCAGAAGAAAAAATTAAGAAGGCATATCAAGATGGTGCTTTTGAAAAACTTCCTGGCTATGGTAAACCGCTACCAAAAGATTCATTAGAGTCTATACCAGAAGAATTAAGGATGGCAGCTCGTATACTAAAAAATGCAGGTTATTCCGTAGAAGAAAATAAAATAAAACATGAATTACTAACTATTGAGGATTTAATGAAATCTAGTGGGGAAGAGGAAAGAAATACGTTGCAAAAAAAGTATACGGAGAAATTAATTCGTTATCATCAATTGATGAAAAAGCGGATGGAAAAAAGCCATTCTAAAAATATGAGGTTATACCAAGAAAAGATAGAAGAAAGACTTCGTAAATAGAGGTTTTATAGTCAAAAGAGACGAGTATTTCGTCTCTTTTTTTATGTAAAATCAAATTTATATGAAATCATACAAAATATTTCTAAAAGTTATAAGAATAATGTCGAAAAAAAGAGTAAGAACAAGTAACGAAAATAGTAAGTAAGATAGGTGAAGAGAATGGATAAATCGTCTTTAATTGGAATAATACTTGCCATTATTGCAGTTGGTGTTGGTATGGTGTTTAAGGGTGTTAGCCCAATGGTATTAATAAATCCCGCGGCTTTATTAATCATTTTATTAGGTACTGTAGCTGCTATAGTTATTGCCTTTCCAATGTCAGAAATTGCAAAAGTACCGAAATTGTTTAAAATCATTTTTACCGAACAGAAACAAGAAGATACAAAAGAACTAATACGTCTTTTTTCTGATTGGGCTCAACTTGCTAGAAAAGAAGGCTTACTTGCTTTAGAAGCAAGAACCAGTGAAATTGAAGATCCATTTCTGAAAAATGGTTTATCACTCTCTGTAGATGGCCAAAGTGCAGAATATATTAGAGATGTTCTTACTGAGGAAATCGAAGCGATGGAAGAACGTCATCGTGCTGGAGCGCTTATTTTTGCGCAAGCAGGAACCTATGCACCTACATTAGGAGTACTTGGTGCAGTAATAGGATTAATTGCTGCATTAGGAAATATGTCAGATGCAGAAGCTTTAGGGCATGCAATTAGTGCAGCCTTTGTAGCCACATTATTAGGGATTTTTACAGGTTATGTATTATGGCATCCTTTTGCAAACAAGCTGAAAAGAAAGTCACAAATTGAAGCAAGACAAAAGTATTTAATGATAGAAGGCGTGCTCTCTATATTGGAAGGGGAAGCACCTAGAGTGATTGAACAAAAACTAGCATCATATTTACCAGTAACAGAGAGAAAGCAATTTCTTGAGGAAACTGAAAGTAGTGTGAGTGCGAATGAGTAAGAAAAGAAAAAAGAAGCAGCATCACGATGAACACATGGACGAGTCTTGGCTACTTCCTTATTCTGATCTAATGACATTGCTATTAGCACTCTTCATTGTTTTATATGGAATGAGTTCTTTAGATGCTGAAAAATTTTCAAAAATTAGAGATGCATTTAACCAAGAATTCCAAAGTGGATCTGGAATATTTGATTATCCAAGTCCAGCTCCAACTACAAAAGAAAATGATAATCTGGACACTGAAAAATATAATAAAATTGAGCAAGAGGAAAGTGAAAGTGTATCTAAAGAAAAACTTCTAGAATTACAAAAAGAGCAAGATCAGCAAGAATTGGCAAGCATTCAAGAGAAAGTCAATTCCTATATTGAAAAGAACCAATTAGGGGATAAATTAGAAACAGAGCTTTCAGAAGAAGGATTACATGTATCTATTAGAGATAATATCTTGTTTGCGTCCGGGAATGCAGATGTGCGAAAACAAGATAAAAAGGTTGTTAAGGAAATCTCTAAGTTACTTGTGATGGACCCAGCAAGAAGCGTTATCATAAGTGGTCATACAGATAATATTCCAATTCATAATTCTAACTATTCATCTAACTGGGAACTTAGTGTGACAAGAGCCCTTAACTTTATGAAGTTACTCTTAGAAAATAAAGATTTAGACCCTAAAGTTTTTAGTGCAAAAGGCTTCGGAGAATACCAGCCGATTGCGAGCAACAAAACAGCTGAAGGTCGAGAGAAAAATAGACGAGTCGACATACTGATTCAGGCTCGTGAAGCGAAGGCAGAATAATTTGTCAGCAAAAAAAGAAGACAGAATAAAATCTGGTCTTCTTTTTTGCTGTTATAAAATAGGAAGATACTTTCTTTCCGAACGCACATCCATAAAAAGAGGATAAAATTTAAAAGGTTAGTCCTCCTGCCTTTTTTTGAACTTCACATAATCAAGGATTCCTGCAAACTCTTCTTTTGTAATACCATCCTCAATAGCATTTTCAACTAGTTTAACCCATTCTTCATCTATACCGTCTACTAACTTTGTATCACTATCCAGAAGCTCTTCTACATTTGTATCAAGGGTATTAGCAAGTTTTGATAATACTTGTAAGGAAGGATTCTTTTGAATGCCACGTTCGATATAGCTTAAATAAGATTTGGAGACACCTGCTCTATCAGAAAGTTCATTAATAGAGTATCCTCTTTTTAACCTTAATTTTTTTATCTTTGATCCAACTAACATTTAGCATTTTCTCCTCATCCAAAATAGAAGTATGTTTTCATTATAACGAACGTTTCGTTCAATAAAAAATACAAAAATACAAGCATTTAAGAGAAAACGGTAGATAAATCACGAGAAGTATTCTATAAAGAACGGAAATGGCTGATTTCAGAATTTCAAAAAATGATAGATTTGCACTATACTAGAAAGTAGTTCTTATTTGAGAACGTTTTTTAATACATAAAGAACAAATTAGCGCAAAAATTTACTAACTAAATATATATATTGATGATAAGAAGAAGGTGGAAAATGTATAGAAAAAATTGTGATAAGTGCAATAGGCCATCTTTTAGTAGTAGTGAGATTGGTAAGTGGCTTTGTCCAATTTGTAACAATGATTTAACTGAATATCCATTTTTCGATGCTATTACGTTTGAAAGAATTCATGTTAATTATTCATTTAAAAAGGTAATGGAAAGTTATAAAACCCAATATTTTCATAAAAATTAAAAGTAGTTATTTTGGATTATATAATACTATATAGCAGTTCTTTAGTAGGGTTTATTCGATTGTTTTCGAGAAAATATGTAGAAATATGTAGAAATCTTTTAGTAAAATTTACTATTTTTCTGACAAAAACCAGCACTATCAATTAGAGGAAAGCGATATAATAAGAAAAAAGCGAAGTTACCTAATTTGAAAAGGGCAAACCATGTGAAAGCCTGGGACGCAAAGTCACGGATCTAAAGTGTAAGCACAATGATGGCCGGACTGCCAAAATTACGAAGGTATTTTTGGGAGGGAAGAAATGAGTGATTAGTAGCAGTCATTTTAATGAAGAATTAGATGTGGAGTGGATACAACTAATTATAGAAGCTAGAAATATAGGAATGAATTTGCAAGATGTAAGAGATTTTATAAAAAAACAAAGAGATGGCCTCATTCAAACTAATACTAATATGCCTTCGGAGTAATCTGACTCTTCAGTATTTTATTTATTAAAGAAGGGGTTAGGAAATTACGGTCAAAAGATTCTTTTGTCGTAATTTCCTAACCCTTGTGTAATATTCAACGTAACTAATCAATTGAAAAATTATTTTTTCTGCTCAATTCTCCATTTATTAAATTCCAAAAACTCTCTGAACTCATTTTTGGAAACTCCAGATTCCATGGCCTCTTTAACTATTTTTAACCATTCTGAATCTAAATCATCTTTATTTTGTTGATCATGTAATAATTGGTCAACTGGTATATGAAATACAGCAGCTATTTTTTCTAAGAATTGTATGGATGGATTCGATTGTAAATTTCTTTCTAATGAACTTAAATAGGACTTTGCAACACCTGCTTGATCCGCTAGTTCTGATAATGACATTCTTTTTTCTAATCGTAGCTGTTTAACTCTATCACCGATCATACGGTCTCACTCACTCTCATTTTAACAGTATGTAAACCTATCATAGCATTTATAAGGAAAAAGTTCCATATTAAGAACGAACCGTTCTGTTAATTAATCCGATTTTACTAGCAAAGTTCAATAATTTGACAAATTATTGAATGTTTTATCATTTTTCACTTTATTCTGACTACTACTTTTGACATAGCCTCCTTTACAGAAGTTGCTTTTTATTATTTACCCACTATGCAAAAAGTTCAAACCTCTTTTTCTTATTTTTATTAACTTTTTTATTTTAGCTACTTCTTTAATAGGGCAAGATGTAACAGGACTTGAACAATATAGAAGAAAAACGGTAGAATGAGAAAGAATAAAATTATAAACGTTGGTGAAAAAGTGTTGAATAAATACTATATGATATTCGAAGATCTAGAAGAGGCGATAAGGATTGGAAATTATCCAGCTAATACGATATTGCCTTCTGAAAATGAGTTAGCTGAAAAATATAGTACGTCAAGGGAGACCATTCGAAAAGCCTTAAATATCCTATCACAAAAAGGATATATTCAAAAATTACGTGGGAAAGGCTCTTTGGTGTTAGATTTAAAAAAATTGCAATTCCCTATTTCTGGACTTGTTAGCTTCAAAGAATTAGCTGAGAAAATGGGTCAAACTTCTGTTACTATAATTGAAAGTTTTGAGAAAGGGGAGCCATCTCCCACTTTGCAAAAGGAAATGCATTTAACTAGCAAGGATACAGTTTGGAAAGTAGTACGAGTGAGAGAAATAAATGAAGAAAGAATTATTTTAGATAAAGATTTTATTGCAGAAGAGTATGTTCCAGGATTAACAGAAGAGATTTGTAAAAACTCTATTTTTGATTATATTGAAAATGAGCTAAATTTAAAAATCAGTTTTGCAAAAAAAGAATTTACAGTAGAAGAGCCAACAGAAGAAGATTATAATTTGCTTGATTTAGAGGGGTTTCATGCTATCGTTGTAGTGAAAAACTATATCTATTTTGAAAATGCAACACTATTTCAATATACTGAATCAAGACATAGACCAGATAAATTTCGTTTTGTTGACTTTGCAAGAAGAAATGAAGCTTAACCTGATTAATAACATATAGGGACGAACAAGAAATAAAATAGGGTTGTATGTTTTATTTTATTTTAAAAGGGAAAGTTACTCCTTGAGAATCTAAAAAAGGAGATGCTAACCTTGAGTAATAAAAAAATTGCAACTTTAATTACAAATATGTTTGAGGATTCTGAGTTTACAGAGCCAGCAAAAGCTTATAAAGAAGCTGGACATGATGTAATTACGATCGAATTAGAGGCTGGAAAAACTGTTGAAGGAAAGCAGAAAGAAGCTACTGTAGAAATTGATAAGGGAATTGATGAAGTAAGTCCAAATGAATTTGATGCATTATTTATTCCAGGTGGCTTTTCACCAGATCAACTTCGAAGCGATGATCGAGTAGTTGCTTTTGTGAAAGCGTTCATGGATGCAAGAAAGCCCGTTTTTGCTATTTGTCATGGCCCACAATTGCTTATTACTGCTAAAACGTTAGAAAATCGAAATGCAACTGGATATAAGTCCATTAAGGTAGATATGGAATATGCAGGTGCTAATTACCAGGATAAAGAAGTGGTAGTTTGTGAAGAACAATTAGTTACTAGCAGAACACCAGAGGATATTCCTGCATTTGTAAGAGAATCTTTGCAACTTTTGAATAAATAAATAATAAAATAGGGAAAGGGTCTATACAGCTATTCAGTGAGTATCATATGGATAGCTAGGTATAGGCCCTTATTTTGTGGTAATCTAATAAAAGCAAGATTCGAGAATAAGGACTTTATTTTTGAAAGGGGTATGAGAATGATTGTTTTAAAATCAAAAAGAGAAATAGAACAAATGAAGAAAGCCGGTGAAATCCTTGTAGGAGCTCATAAAATGATTGCTGCTATGATAAAACCCGGTATATCTACATTAGAAATAGATAAAGCGGTTGAAGATTACCTGCAGGAAAAAGGAGCTACACCTGAGCAAAAGGGTTATAGAGATTATCCATATGCTACTTGTGCTAGTCTTAATGATGAAATATGTCATGGATTTCCAAGGAAAGAACCATTACGTAAAGGGGATATCGTTACTATTGACATGGTTGTAAACTATAATGGGGCTTTAGCTGATTCTGCTTGGACATATGCTGTTGGTGAAATTACAGATGAAGCAAAAAAATTAATGGATGTAACGAAAAAGGCATTATATATCGGGATCGAACAAGCAATAATAGGTAATCGAATAGGGGATATTGGCCATGCTATTCAGAAGTATGTAGAAGGAGAAGGATTTTCAGTTGTGAGAGATTTTATTGGTCACGGTATCGGTAAGGTAATTCATGAAAAGCCAGAAGTACCTCACTTTGGAATGCCTGGGAAAGGTCCTCGCATAAAAGAAGGTATGGTATTCACCATTGAGCCAATGGTAAATGCAGGAATGTACCATATGAAAATGGACAATAATGGTTGGACAGCTAGAACAGTAGACGGAAAGCTGTCTGCACAGTATGAACATACGATTGCAATAACTCAAGATGGTCCAGTCATTCTTACAGACCAAGATAACTAACACAATAAAAAATAGAAGTGTCTCTTTTAATAGAGACACTTCTATTTTTTATTGTTTGCGAAGATTGCCTAATTCTTCAGCAATAGCTTGCATCTCATTTGGACTAAATGAGTCTTTTTTCATTACATGTTCATAAATTTCTTTTATATCTTCATACAAATCTTCATCAAAATGGGAAGGTTTAATAGCACCAAAATTAAGCACCTTAAGTTTCTCTTTAATTTTTTCAATCATATAATTAACATTTTCGGTAGTTTTACTAGTTAAATCCATATTTTCTCCTTTCTGTTAAGGGAATCTTTTTTTTCATCTTTTCATGATAAGGAAAAAATGTCAATATAAGAATAAAGCTATTACCTAAGTTGGAAACAAGGAATGCTAGAAAAAAAGTATGTTATATGAAAAATGGAGGAAAATAAATTGAAAGTAAATGTATTATTCATTTGTTTAGGAAATATTTGTCGTTCCCCAATGGCAGAGGCGGTTTTTAGAGATTTAGTTGAAAGAGAAGGATTGGCTGATAAAATCAGCTGTGATTCTGCTGGAACAGGGGGCTGGCATATTGGAAATCCCCCGCACCAAGGTACAAGAGATATCTTGAAGGTAAATAAAATTAGTGATGCTGGCATTTTCGCAAGACAGTTAAACAACAAGGATCTGGAAGATTATGATTACCTAATTGCAATGGACAATAGTAATATTGCTAACATCAAGAAGCTTAATCAATTACTTGATGGAACAAAGGTGAAGCTATTGATGGACTATACAGAGCAATCAATAGGAAAAGAAGTTCCAGACCCGTATTACACTGGGAACTTTGAAGAAGTATTTGAACTAGTGAAGGATGGCTGTGAAGGTTTACTTAAAGATATAAAAGAAAAGTATTTATTATAATCCTTTTCAGGTTTTCATCTTTCCTTATTCAAGCACTCAGAAATAATAGTTGAATGAAAGGTGGAAATAAAGATGAAATGGAGTATATCAAAAGGGTTATTCTTTGGAAGTGTGATTGGAGCAACAATAAGTCTTCTAGACAAACAAACAAGAACACATTCTATTCAAAATATCCAATCCATAAAAAAATCGATGACAGATTTTGAAAGTATAACAAGTAGTCTTACAAATACATCAGACAATATAAAAAAGACGGTTGAAAAAATTTCAGAGGATGTTTCCTTTGTCATCGAAAAATTAGAAGAAGTGAGAGAAGTAACCCCAGTAGTAGCAGGAATCATTAGAGATACAAAAGATGCTTTTTATTCCAAAAATTCGATTCAGACGGATCCGAAGTTAGTCTCTAGTATCCAATACTTACCTGAGGTGGAATAATCCCATTCATATAGAAGAGGGTGATCCAGGAGGGTCTTACCCTATATATTGGACCACTCTCTTTTTCCTTTATGATTCGTCTATAGAAGAGAGGTTTTTAATACTCTAATAGAGGGCAATAGATACATAAAGTATATCTACGAATTTTTAGGATGGTGTATTCTATGGGAGAGACGATAAAAACGGTAGTAAATTTAATTAAAAGAATCATAAATGATGATGTTTTTGATTTGTCTGCGCAATTAGCTTATTATTTTTTACTTTCTATCTTTCCATTACTAATTTTTGTTATGACCCTATTGCCTTATCTTCCAATCTCAAAGGATGACTTATTAGGTCTTGTTGATGGTTTTGCTCCAGGAGAAATCATGGATGTAATTGAAACAAATATAGATCAAATCCTAAGTAGAAATCCTAGTCTGTTGTCATTTGGGATTATTGCGACAATATGGTCTGCTTCTAATGGGTTAAACGCAATAATAAAGGCTTTTAATAAAGCGTATGATGTTGAAGAAACGAGGTCGTTTTTGGTTGCAAGAGGTATGTCTGTTCTTCTTACTCTTGGTATGATTGCAGTGGTTGTTGTTGCTCTCTTACTCCCTGTATTTGGAGAACAAATTGGAATGTACTTGTTTTCTCAATTGAGTTTGAAGGAAGAATTTTTAACTATTTGGAATACCTTAAGATTTTTAGTTTCTTCCATTATCCTGTTTATTGTATTTCTAGCTCTTTATTGGCTTGCACCAAACAAAAAAATGAAATGTATTACGGCTGTTCCAGGAGCGGTTTTTGCAGCAATAGGATGGATTGTTGCTTCCCTAGGTTTTTCTTACTATGTTGGTAATTTTGGAAACTATTCCGCAACTTATGGAAGTATAGGTACTATCATTGTCTTAATGATTTGGTTTTATATTACTGGAATTATTATCATTATTGGTGGTGAAATTAATGCCTATTTATCGGAGCGAAAGAACCAAAAATGTGCCTAAAACTAAAAGTTAGTTCTGTTGGATTCCTATTTTTTACCTCTATAAAAGTTGAATTACTGTATAAACTAATATAGGGGAAATAATTTTAGTAGGGGGATATAACATGACTAAACATACAAAGAAAGATGGCGGCACTAAACAAAAAGGGAAAAATAAACCTAAACACAAAATTTCTGGATCTGCTAATGGCCAAAATGGCTATCATTAAGCGAGGTTAATATAAAGTATAAAGAGGCGTTCACTTTAATGTGAATGCCTCTTTTGAATTCGTTTTAATTTTTCAGCAGTCGTAAACTATTTAATATTACTAAAATGGTGCTTCCTTCATGACCTATGACACCGAATGGCAAATCAACTACTTGAAGGAAGTTTGAAATAATAAGAAGCATGATGACAGTAATAGAAAAGATAATATTTTGCTTTACAATTGTATTCATTCTTTTAGAAAGTTGAATAGCTTCCGTAATGCGTGGTAAGTCATTTTTCATTAAAACGACGTCCGCTGTTTCTAAAGCTACATCTGTTCCCTCACCCATTGCAATGCCAATATTTGCAGAGGCGAGTGCAGGTGCATCATTTATTCCATCACCAACCATTGCCACAATGCCATACTTTTCTTTTAAAGCTTTGATAACATGGACTTTATTCTCTGGTAGACATTCCGCAATAAATTCATGTACATGACTGTCTTTGGCAATAGCATTTGCTGTTACTTGATTGTCTCCTGTAATCATAACTGTATGAATTCCTTGCATGTTTAAAGACTCAATTGCCTGTTTACTTTTCTCACGGACATTATCTTTCAATCCAAATAAAGCAATTATTTCATTGTTTTTCTTAACATATACAGTCGTTTGGCCATTAGGTGAAAAAGAATGGACGTTAGCAAAATTATGGGCTTCCTCCTCGCCAACAAATTCCGCTTTTCCTATTTTCCACACGTCATTTTTTAAATTAGCGGTGATTCCCCAACCAGCATGGTCTTGGATATAATCTAGTTTAGTTAATGATTCTGCATATTTTTCTTTTGCAAATTGAACAATAGCTTTAGCCAAAGGGTGATTAGAATGGCTTTCTATACTAGCTGTAAGAAGGATAATATCCTTTTTTAGCAAATTTTCTGCTACTATTACATCTGTAACAACTGGTTTCCCTGTTGTTAATGTTCCAGTCTTATCAAAGGCAATTGCGTGAACATGTGCAAGATTTTCTAAATGAACGCCACCTTTAAAGAGGAGTCCTTTTCTTGCTCCATTAGAGATAGCTGATAAAGTAGCTGGCATGATACTAGCAACTAAGGCACAAGGAGAGGCTACAACTAGAAAAATCATGGCACGGTAAAAGGTTTCTGTCCAAGACCAAGCAAGTATATAGTGTGGAAGGAACATTAATAATAGAACAATGCCTAATACCACTTTTACATAAGTATCTTCAAATTTTTCAATGAATGCTTGGGAAGGAGATTTTTCACTTTGGGCTGTTTGAACGAGTGTAATAATCTTTTGAAACAATGTATCATTCGTATTCTTTGTAACCTGAACTGTTATAGATCCACTTATATTAACAGTTCCGGCAAAAACTTCATCATTCCTTTTTTTCGTTACTGGGATTGATTCACCTGTAACAGTAGCCTCATCTACAGCTGTTGAACCTTTTAGTATAATGCCATCTGCAGGTACTCTTTCTCCTGGTTTAATAAAAATACAGTCAGTTATATTTAAAGTAGATACAGGTACTATTTGTTCATTCCCATTTGGAAGGATTTTTACTGCTTCTTCTGGCTGTATGCTCATTAAAGAAGAGATTTCTTTATTGCTTTTATTCATTGTGTAAGTTTCTAATGCGCCACTAACAGCAAAGATGAAGATTAGAATCGCACCCTCTGCCCAATAACCAATAATAGCTGATCCAATTGCTGCAAAAACCATCAGCATTTCAACATTTAAAGATTTATTTGCTATCGTTTCTTCGATTCCTTCCTTTGCTTTTGCAAAACCACCAATCACAAACGCTAGCAAGTAAGTAATAATCGATAAAGTCTCATTGTTTACATGGTGGAATAGCCATCCAGTAAGAATGAGTATGCCACAAACAGTAGCTGCAATTAATTCCATATAGGGAGCTGCTTTATGAAGCCAAGTCCGTTCTTGTTCTGTTTTTGAATGAACCAATGCTCTAATTTCTGTTTCAGTTGACATTTTTGTTTCCTCCTCTTTTGTAAATGATAGAGATAATCAACGTCATTACCCTTAAAAAACACGAAAGCTGCCACCTATAGGTGACAGCAATTAAAACATTTCTTTTATCCGTTTGTTAAGGCATGTAAACAACTTATCCAATATTGGAAAAGAGCCAACTGCCAAAATCGTTTATTAAAGTAATACTACCACATATTAAAGGTGCTGAATATTATTTTGCATCTACAAAATAATGGTTTTTTCGCGGTTCTTTTTTTCCAAAAAGAAGAATAAGTGTACAAACAATAAATAAAATAATGGCAATGATGACAAAATAGCTAAATTGATGTACATATTGGATAAATAATCCTCCTAAGTATGGACCAATTAAACTACCTACACTATAAGCTATTCCGCATAAAAGATTACCAGTTGGAAGTAGATTAGAAGGAATAAGATCCGTCATATAGCTAATTCCTAAAGAAAAAGTAGAGCCTACTGCCATGCCTGCAAGAAATAGACAAATAGCTAATCCGCTCATAAAGGATTCTAAAAAGCTAGCTGCTGTAAAACAAACAGTCCCGATTAAAAGAATGGTGATTAATATTCTTCTTCTGCCATAATTATCACTTATTATCCCAAGTGGAAGCTGAAAAACAATGGCTCCTACAGAAAAGGATGTAAGGAGAATAGAAATTTGCACTACATCTAATTCAATTCGTAGACCATAAATAGGGAAGCTTGAATTAAGACTAGATTCTAAAAAACCATACGCTAGAGGCGGTAAAAAGGCAATCCAAGCATACTTCATAGCATTTGAAAAACGCATCATTGTATCTTTTAGTGAATTAGTTTCAATGGATTGCTCTGTAAAATCATTTTTAATCCAAAGAACAAAGATCCAAGCAAGAAAACATAGGATAGAAGAGAGAATAAATGGAAGAGACTCATTTACTTTAACCAATGGTGTTAGTAAAGGTCCTACCGCAAATCCAATTCCAAAAAATACTCCGTACAAGGAAATGTTTCTTCCTCTTCTTTCTTCAGAAGAAGCGCTAGTAATCCAAGTTTGTGTGGCAAAATGTAGCGCATGATCGCCTATTCCAATAAAAAGTCTCAAGATAAACCAAAACCAGAAGCTTTTCCATAAGGGAAATAGACCTAAAGAAAGAATCACTATCAATCCACCAAGAACAATTACAGGTTTATATCCATATTTCCTTAGTGGGTATTCCATAAATGGTGAGATGAAAATGATTCCTAAATAAAGGCCAACTGCATTTAAACCATTCAGACTGGAAGAAACACCATCACTTTCAAGGATGACTGAAATAAGAGGTAATAACATTCCTTGGCTAAATCCAGATATACTTACAATGCTAATTAAAACGGCAAATTTTTTTCTATTCATACCATACTCCCTTTTGAACGTGCACTAAGATGAAAGATATTTAGTATCTCTAAATGATGGTAAAGGGAAATGAGAGGTATTGCAATGAAAATATTATAAAAAGTGTGAATTATAAAACCTTTATTGTGTAGTATGATTTGTTTATAATTGTTTAGCTACTATTATAACTAAATTAAGGGTGTGATAAATTTTTGTGAAATTTGGTTTTAATTGGTTATATTAGAATATACTAAGTTTATTCTTAAAGTAGAATGGGCATTAGTATGTTGGAAAGGAAGGATAAGATGACTAATAAAATTTTTACCATTGCAGCATTCATAGGAGTACCATTATCCGTATTAGGTTCCTTGCTACACTGGTCTAGTATTGTACTATTTATTATTTACTGTTTAACAATTATTGCTTTATCAAGTTTTATGGGGAGATCTACGGAGAGCCTTGCCATTGTAGCAGGACCTAGGATTGGTGGTTTGTTAAATGCTACATTTGGTAATGCGGTAGAACTTATCATTGCAATTTTTGCCTTAAGAGAAGGATTAACAGAAGTTGTTTTAGCATCATTAACTGGTTCTGTTCTTGGAAACTTATTATTAGTTGCAGGTCTGTCCTTTTTTATAGGAGGCTTGAAGTACAAAAGACAGCAATTTAATGTATATGATGCGCGTCATAATTCAGGATTATTGATGTTTGCAATTATTGTAGCTTTTGTCATTCCGGAAGTTTTTACTATTAACATGAATAGTGATACTACGCTTTCTTTAAGTGTTGGAATAGCTATTATTCTAATTTTACTCTATTTAGCAGCACTGTTCTTTAAATTGGTAACACATAGAGGGGTATATCAGGTGGAAAAAGGTAGTGAAAATAACCACCAGCATGAAGAAGAACCGGAATGGTCTGTGAAAAAGAGTATTATTATTTTAGCTATTGCGACAATAGCAGTTGCCTATGTTTCAGAAAAATTAGTACATACTTTTGAAGTAGTCGCCGAATCCTTCGGTTGGTCTGAGCTATTTATTGGGATTATCATAGTTGCAATTGTGGGGAATGCAGCAGAACATGCATCTGCTGTTGTAATGGCATATAAAAATAAAATGGATATAGCTGTAGAAATTGCCATTGGTTCGACATTGCAAATCGCGATGTTTGTTGCACCAGTATTAGTATTACTATCGCTGTTCTTTCCGACTGGAATGTCACTCGTTTTCACCCTACCAGAGCTTGTCTCCATGGCAGCAGCAGTCTTGCTAATGATTAGTTTATCCAATGATGGGGAGACGAATTGGTTTGAAGGAGCAACCTTGATTGCTGCATACGCTATTATGGGAATTGGATTTTACCTATTATAAGATATTTGGAAATATCAAAGCCTAGCCACTTTCTTTACAGTGGCTAGGCTATTTGGTTGATGTCATCCTTTCTTCCAGTAATGGTTTAAGTAATGTACGTATATTCATTATGTTTTTCTTCACTAAGGCTATCTATCATGTCGCTTTCATTATTTTGAGCACCAACCCCTTTTTTATTTTAAATGGAAATAAAACTCTGATTGATGAATTCTCAAAGAAACCAATTTCCTCCTTCTACAAAATAAGCGATCCTGAATAGCTGCCCTCCTTTTATTTGATACCTTAATTATAGTATGTTTTTTAATAAATGTAAATATTCAGACAACTTATTTTTAAGAAATAGTACAAGTTTTTAAAGTGACAAGCATATGTATAAAAAGATACTGGTTAAAGTGGGGGGCGTGATAGATTGTCACTTATTTATCGTTGTCTTTTATATGTAGGTGGATTATTTATTCTTGGTTTTGGGGCAACTCTAACGATAAAAGCAAATTTAGGAGCAGGACCGTGGGATGCTTTAAATGTAGGACTTTCTCATATGGTGGGATTAACGATAGGAAGTTGGATTGTCATTAGTGGGATACTCCTGCTGTTTGTTAATGCTTTGCTTCTTAAAAAGAAACCAGATTTATTGTCCTTATTTACTGTATTTATTTTAGGGTTCTTTGTTGATTTCTGGATGGCTCATCTTGTTAATAAACTACATTTTTTTGTGTTTAGTAGTCAATTAATTCTATTGATAGCTGGCCTTATTATTATTGGTTTAGGCATTGCCCTGTATTTACAATCTAATTTTCCATTAAACCCAATTGATGACTTTATGGTTTCTATTCAGAAACGATTCGGATTAAATCTTATGATGGCAAAGCTAATTGGTGAGGTGCTTGCATTAATTTTTGCTTTATTAGTTAATGGACCTATTGGACTTGGTACCTTAATTATTGCATTTGGAATTGGTCCAGCGATTCAATTTTTTCACCCAATCTGTTCAAAGTTAACAGGAAAATTAGCCTTTAAGTAACAATTATGAAAAAAGTTCTGAAATGATGGATAATCTAGTCGAACTCCGAAAAAAATAATCCTAGTTATACGGATGATTATTTGAAGGGAGTTCTCAATGTGTTTAAGAAAATAACTATTATGCTTTTATCTTTAGTATTAATGCTTCCAATTATGACTTACGCAGAGAAAGCAAAAGAAAAAGGAGAAGAAAAATTACCGAAGTCTAAACTAGTAACAATTCCGAACTCTGTAATGAATATTACAAAGGAAAATACTTATCCTAACCCAGTGCAGGATGTCCCTAAACTTCAACCAAGTGAGCTTACACAAGAATTAATAGACTCATCTAAAGTGAAAATAGATAATCCAGAATTAATCCGTATGTTAAATGAGACTACTGTAAATAGTACTCCATTCGCACTTGGCTATAAGGCAATTGTTTATTTAGGGCAGTGGCCACTTAACTATGAGTCAACTGAAACTGCTCCTAACTGGGAGTATCAAAAGATTAATACAAACTTCTATGATAATAGAGGTGGAAAAGGACCTTATCAAATTCATTATGTGCAAGAAGCACAAAAAACAGTTCGTGGCGGTTTGACTTCTAAAGTAGCAAATGCGGACGATGTGAAAAAAATGATGCTTGTAAAAGCAATGCAAAATTCAGGATTGCCATTAGCATTTGAAACAGTGATTGGAACAGGCACCAAAAAAGATCAGGTATATAATATTCCTGCGAAGCGATTAGGGTATTTATTCGGCTATGCACCAGCTGTAAATGAAAAAGGAAAGGTTACATACGGCGAGGTGTATGTGATGTTGAAGGGAAGTAAAAAATCAATTGTTGTCAAAAACGTAACATCCCAAGGCATTGGGGCATGGATACCTGTACAGGATCATGTTTCCTTTGGATTTGTAGCAAGTGAGAGACCGAGATAATAGAGTGAAGTTGGCTGGCAGGTGTGCCAGCCTTTTTTATGTGGGGGCAGGGTAATTGGAATGATGTGGAGGAAAGGCTCTATAGGACCGGGCTATAAGCCACAAGAGAGGAAAAAATAAAGGGAAGTGGAGAATAGAGAGGGACTATAAACCATTAAGAGGGAAAACGTGGAGAGAAAAGGACTATAGAACCGGGCTATAAGCCACAAGAGAGGAAGAAATAGAAAGAAGTGGTCTATAGAGAAGCTCTATAAACAAATAAGAGGGGAACCATGGAGAGAAAAGGACTATAGAATCGATCTATAAGCCACAAGAGAGGAAAAAATAGAGAAAAGTGGTCTATAGAGAAGCTCTATAAACCATGAAGAGGGAAAAGAGAGCTGGAAATGGTTTATAGAACCAAGCTATAAGCCACAAGAGAGAAAAAATAGAAAGAAGTGGTCTATAGACAAGCTCTATAAACCAATAACAAGGAAAAGATGTACAAAAGTGGCTTATAGAATAGAAAAAAACCGCATGTAATATT
>DATMFU010000310.1:0-12751 GCA_035556015.1 Niallia sp.
AAAAAATATCGATGTTCCATTAATCTATGGAGACTACTTTTTTGTAGAAGGTCTAAATTTTCTTCGAAAAGAAGGGATTAGCTTTTGGTGATCGTTTATTAATCTAAGATAGATGTAATAGGAATAAAAAACATTTAATAGTTGTGAGATTCTATATTCTTTTTATGTACATATTAATCCTAGTAAGGGATGTTTTAATCTGTTAATATTTAGAAATTGTTAGTTTATATGTTCATATCTCTCCTCCATTATTCGCCTGAAATAAATTAAAATATGTTCATTATAGGAAGGGAGCCTTCTCAAAGAAGGTATTTTAAAAAATGTATAGAATACATTACTAAAGAAAATGATGAAAAGTTTATGTTTATGGATGGACTACAATGGGTATAAAATACTAGACAGCAAATGAATATAATATGATCATGGTAGAAAGCGAGGATTAATCAGCTTATTTGGGCGCTTTGCTGATTATGAGCTACTAGCGCAACCGGCTAACCAAACTTATTTGTTTTGTTAGCTTTTTTTATTGGAGGGGCGGAAATATGAATAAACTAACTTCAAGACAATCAATTGTGATAAATGGTCCTACTGAAATCGATTGGAAAGAAAAACTAAATGTAGAATTTAGACATCTATTATTAGATGATTTTTTATTGAATGTTGGTTTTGGAGAAGCGGTGAATAATGCCATTGAACACGGAGATTTTCCGATAATCTTAAATTTACGTTGTAATGAAAATATGGTAGAAATTAATATTAAAGATAATGGCGATGGTTTTAATGTAAAGAAGAAACTGCATGATATAGAGAAATATGGTACAAAAAAATTGCTGAATGATATTGTTTTAGAAGAACGTGGAAGAGGGATTTTGATGATGATGCAGATCTTCCACACCGTAAATTATAACAAAAGAGGAAATGAAGTTTTTTTATGCAAGGAAAATGAGGTAGCTTCACGATGAAACTTCTTATTCTATTTATCATGTCTTAAGATGGTGATTCTTTAGAGAAATCTATAGAAAAGCCATCTTTTTTATATGAATAAAGGATACTTCAGTAACTACTTGTATAAGGTAAGTATCTAATATAGAGAGCTTTCAATCAGAAAAAAATGATAATTTAAAAAATATCTCCTTCATAATTTTTACATATGTTATTCTATAATTATATTGGTATATAGGAAGCACATAAGAAAAGGAGCTATTCGGAATGAATAACATCTCATATAAACATATCTATGAATCAGGTAAAATAGTGAAACAAACACCACAGTGGATTCATATACATAATCCAGAAATGCTCTTACAATATGACAGTAATTATATTGAGTTTTTAAGCATGCCTACGAAGGAAGAGTTTTCGGAAGCGGAAGCCTATCTACAAAATTTTCACCAAAAAACTGGGCAAAACCATTTGAAGTTTGTTTTTCCAGAAAATGAAATGTTAACAAAAGATTTAATAGAAGAATTAGTAAGTAAGAAACAGTATGATATTGGATTTACGGAATTATATGCCATTAAACCAACACAATTTCCTTCTATAAAAACGGATCCAGATATTCTAATACAAAAAGTAGAAACAGAGAATTTTGAAGATTTTCTAAAGTTAGAGTATAAGCAGGATATAGAGTATGGAGAAGCTTTTGCTATGGGGAAAAGAAACGCATATCAACAGAATCAAAAGGATGATTCAGTTATCCAAGTAATAGCTTACTATAAAGGTCAACCTGCTGGAGCACTAGAAACAATATTGGCAGAGTATACAGCTGAAATTGACGGGCTTTTTGTTCTAGAGGAGTTCCAAAGAAAGGGGATTGCAACGAGATTACAAAAGTTTGTGATGGATTGTTGTTCAGATAAAACGGTTATCTTACTAGCGGATGGAGACGATACACCAAAAGAGATGTATAAAAAACAAAATTATACATTCCAAGGTTTTCAATATGAATCATTGAAAGAAAAATTTTAATTCTGTGATGGGTAAGTTTATATCTCTAAGAAAAGAGTGTGATATTCATGAATAATCCAATATTAGTTTACCGAGGGAATTATGTGGAGAGTACGCACGAAATACATGTTGCTGTAGTAAATAAGGAAGGGAAGCTAATTTATTCATATGGAGATCCCACTAGAATGACTTTTCCTCGATCATCCATGAAACCATTTCAAGCTATCCCTATTATAGAAACTGGAGCAGCAAAAGCACTAGCATTTACGCAAGCTGAATTAGCGATAACTTGTGCTTCACACGCAGGAGAAGCGGAACATCGAGAAACAGTTTTGCATCTCCTGAGTAAAATGGGTTTGCAAGAAGAACATTTACAATGTGGTACACATCTTCCTTGGGACTTAACTAGTTATAAAAGTCTTTTGCGTGAAGGGAAAGATGTTACACCTATTTTTAGCAATTGCTCTGGAAAGCATTCTGGGATGTTAGCAACGGCGGTATACATGAAAGAGGAAATTGATACATATAGAGAAATCGAACATCCTGTTCAACAACGAATCTTGAAAGCTATAGAAAAAGTTTGTAGTTTTAAGAAAGAAGCTATCAATTTGAGTGTAGATGGTTGTGGAGTACCTGTTCATCAACTACCACTATATAATGTTGCATTGGGATTTGCTAGACTTGCGAGTCCAGATCAGTATGATTCTGCCTATGTAGAAATTTTAAGAGAAATACGGGATAGTATGATGAATTTTCCTCATATGGTGGGAGGAACAAGAAGGTTTGATACAGATTTAATGAATGTGTATCAAAATCGAATTGTTTCTAAAACAGGGGCAGAAGCTGTCCAATGTATGGGACTTGTTGAAGAAGGATATGGAATTGCTATAAAAGTAGAAGATGGAAGCACAAGAGCAGTGAACGTTGCTTCAATGGAAGTATTACGGCAATTAGGATATAAAGATGAGAAACTATTTAATGAATTAGCAAAATATGTACAAGCACCGGTTTTAAATGCTAGAAGAGAAGAGATTGGTAAAATAATTCCACAATTTACTCTCAAAGTACATACATGATACCCATTAAGTAGAGAAAAATAGAAGGGAATGTTTTGATGAAGAATTACCTCCATGTAAACGAAGGGAAAAATAGTGCTCTCCGCTATTTATCTTCTGTACTCGTAACAATAGCTTTTGTATTTGCAGGTTCTATTGTTTATGTAGTTGTAGAATTATTAAGAGTAGCATTAGATGGTAATGACAATACATATATGGATGCTGAAACAGGTACAGTAATAGGTGGAAATGGAACAGTAAGTCTCTTGATGACTCATATCATGTATCTTTTTGCCTTATTAGGATTATGGATTAGTGTTCGATTTATATTAAAAAGAAAATTTCGGACGTTGGTTACAGCGGAACAGAAAATCAACTGGAAAAAAATCCTCTTAGGATTTTCGGTGTTTTCTTGTTTATACCTTTTGAGTTCAGGGGTTGATTTTATTTTTAATTCCTCTGACTACATATGGAATGATGTTTCCTTTAGTGACTATGTATTTTTAGTAATAGTTGTCCTTATTTTTGTTCCTATTCAAACTACTACAGAAGAGCTGATTTTTCGTGGACTTTTACTACAATGGGTTGGGAAAATGGTAAAAAAACCTTTTTGGTTAGCATTAATTATTGGTGCTATATTTGGTTCCTTGCATTTCTCAAATCCAGAAATGGATCAGTCAGTCATTTTAGTAGGGTTGGATTATATAGTAGCAGGGTTTGCGCTTACTTATATTGCTGCGAAAACGGGAAGTTTAGAATTATCCATTGGAGCACATGCCGCTAACAATATGATGATCTTTTTATTATTTACATTCGAAGATTCTGTTGCAGGTGATATACCAAGTTTATTTAGAGTTACAGATATGAATCCATTTTCATCCTTGATTTGGTCTGTTATCATTTTCGCTTTATTTTATTTATGGAGCCGCAAGCTTACGAAAAAAGAAACACTTTAAGTATTATGGAGAGTTGTTTTATCAACAGCTCTCTTTTTCGTTTCCATTATTAGCAATTCTCTTCCAAGATAGCTATACTTATTGAAAAAGGGAGGTAATAGAATGCAAGAAGTTAGATTAGATGAGGTAACCATTAAGGTAACAAAGTTATTCCAAGAAAATATAAATGGATTACATAAAATTACCATCGTTTTTCCTGTAAGAAGTGAAGAATATCATGATACAGCTGTCTTATTGTATCGAAAAGAATTTAAGGTGACTATTCCTTCCAATAACATAGAGTTCGAAGGCAGGATTGTCCAGTTTTATACGTCTATTACTGACTTATATAAAGAAGGTAATGTAGGCGAATATACAGTTAGTCTTTTAGAAAAGGAATAGAAGGAGTTGGCATCTCGTGAAATTAAGTATACTTGATCAAGCTCCTATAGCTCCTGGTCAAACAGCAAAAGAGGCACTTGATACGTCCCTTTCATTGGCACAGCTCGGTGAAGAATATGGATATAATCGATACTGGATTGCAGAGCATCATGATTTAAAAGGGCTTGCTTGTTCTGTTCCAGAAGTGATGTTGAGTTATATTGGTGCACAAACAAGCACCATTTCAATTGGCTCTGGTGCTATCTTATTACCTTATTATCAGCCTTATAAAATAGCAGAAACTTTCAATATGCTCCAAACATTATTTCCAAATAGAGTGGATATTGGTATAGGAAGAGCACCAGGGGGACCTGCTGAGGCAAGTAATGCCCTCACGAATCAATACTTACAGCAAGTATGGAATTTACCACAGTTATTAGAAGATCTCCTACATTTTTTACATCGTAATTTTCCGAAAGACCACGAATTTGCTAACTTAGTTGCATCTCCTGTGCCAACTCAACCACCACATGTTTGGTTACTTGGTACGAGTAAAAAAAGTGCCCTACTTGCTGCAGAGAAGGGAATCTCTTATGCCTTTGGGCATTTTATGAGTGATAATGATGGCGAAAGTATTATTCTAGAATATAAGAAAGCCTTTAAGAAAAGTTTTGCACATCAAAAACCATATGTTATTTTGACTATATCCGCAATATGTGCAGAAACGGATGAGAAGGCGAACGAAATTGCATCCGGTTCTTTGCTTCTAACTTTGTTAAGAAGTGAGGGAGTGGTCATAGAAGAATGTACAAGCTTGGAACAATTAAATGCCTATCCTACTTCCATTAAACAAAAAGAAAAGATGGAAGAGATGAAAAAGAAGATGATCATTGGTACCCCTAAAAAAGTGAGAGAACAATTACAAAAGTATTTGAATGAATTCCAAGCAGACGAACTAATGATTATTACGAATACCCTCCATCCAGAGGATAGAATGAATTCTTATCGTCTTATAAGTGAGGAATGTATTACTATATAGGATTAATGGTAAATTCTATTTCAGAATAAGAAAAATTTAGTAAGTCCATTCTCATAGAAATGAACATGAAAAAGTAGTAAAGTTAAAAATATAATAGTGTCAGGTATGGCCCTTTTTAATAGAAGTAAAAGGAGATTAGGTTTTTTGAACGTTCAATTATCACAAAAAATGATCATGGATAGATGTGGTTCTGTCTCATTAAAAAGAGGAGAAGCATTTTATAAAAGTGATAAAGTACAATTTGAATACTATAACGAAAACAGCTGTGGAGCTATCGTGCAGGGAACAGAAGACTTTCTAGTAAAAATAGAGACAACTGGTAAGAATGATCTTCAAGCCCATTGTACTTGTCCGAAATTAGCTTCTTTTCAAAAAGATTGTCAACATATTGCAGCGGTGCTAATAAGTTGTTGGCATCTTCAGCAAAAAGGAGAAACACCCATTGTTTTTAAGCGGGAAGAAAAAGACTTATCAGAGAGCTTTTTTGCCCTTTTTGATGACAGAAAGATTCCATCAAGTAAAAAACAACGTCATTTTGAAAATAGGGAAGTAGTTCCGGTGAAATTTGTTCTGAAGCTTGAAGATATGGGACAAAGTCAAAAGATATTTGGGATTGAACTTTTTATTGCGGAGAACAAAGTAAAAGATGTTCGTTTTTTTCTTTCTAATATTAGAAATGCTAAGGCATATAAACTTAGTAAAGAGCTTACTTTTGATCCAAAGATTCACTGTTTTTCAGAAGAAATAGATGCGTGCTTGCAAGAATTAAATAGAATGAAGGAAGATGAATTCCTATTAACCGACTCTCAAGCTTTACAGATAGAGAAAGACACTTTATTCATTCCTCCTTCTTCCTGGCATTCTCTATGTCCTTTGTTAGAAAATATATCAATCTCCTATAAAGACTCTACGGAGGAGATAAAGGCATTTCGTTTCTCAGATGAACTTCTACCATTGACCTTTTTCTTTCATTTATCGAAAACAGGAACCCATCAGCTGCAAATAACAGGAATGGATCAAATTATATTGCTTCAACCATACCATGCTGTCTTTTATAACGGCATTTATACTTCCCTGCTTCCTTCTGATTTCTCTCGGATAGTAGAGTTGAAAAAGATGGTAGATACACTGGGGAAAAATATCATTCCCATTGCTGCGGAACAAGTGGACTTTTTTGTAGAAAAAGTAGCACCAAGTTTAAAAAGAGTGGGAAAGGTACAACTAGAAGAAGATCTTTCTAAGCAAATTAAACAAATACCTTTACATGCAGAATTATATTTAGATAGAGTGAATAATCGTTTACTTGCTAGTTTGGAGTTTAAGTATGATTATGTTAGTTTTAACCCAGTTGAAGATGAGGTAGAAGTCTCTTTAGTAAATAGAGACATGGCTAAAGAGAAAGCAATACTGGATCTAATGGAAGCTAGTTCTTTTGCGAGGACGGAGAGTGGATATATCCTTTATAACGAGGAATTAGAATATGAATTTTTAGTAAATATGCTTCCGAAGCTTCAAAAACTTGTTAAGGTTTATGCAACGACTGCTATTAGAAATCGAATATTTAAAGAAAAAACATGGCCACGCTTTACTGTTAAAGTGAAAAGAGAGCGTATGAACTGGCTGGAATTTAAATTTGAAATGGAAGGCTTTCCTGAACGAGAAATTAAAGGATTACTAAGTGCCTTGGAGGAAAAAAAGAAATATTATCGCTTACAGAATGGCTCTCTTTTTTCTTTACAAACAAGAGAGATGGAAGAAATACAACGATTTCTTTTATCACCTGAGATTAAGAATAAAGATTTTGTTAGTGGTTTTGAACTTAGTATTCTTGAAAGCCTGTCTATAATAGATAGTGAAAAATCTATTTTCCAATTAGAGGAATCATATCGTGAATTAATGGATGCATTTCTTCATCCGGAAAAATTAGAAATGGTAGTACCGAAAGAATTGCAATCCATTTTAAAGAATTACCAAATTGAAGGGTTTAAATGGCTTAAGATGTTAGCTCAATTCGGTTTTGGAGGCATTTTAGCTGATGATATGGGATTAGGAAAGACGATTCAAAGTATTGCTTTTATCCTTTCGGAGCTTAAAGAGATGCGAAAAGGGAAAGAAAAGGTATTAGTTGTTTGTCCTTCATCATTAACTTATAATTGGCAATCTGAAATCATGAAGTTTGCTCCAAACATACAATCTATTGTGATGGATGGAAGTGTGAAGGAAAGAACTCAGCTTCAAAAGGAAATAACAGATGTTGATGTAATTATTACATCGTATCCTTTATTGAGAAGGGATATCCAGTGGTATGAAGAACAAACATTTCGAACAATCTTTTTCGATGAAGCACAATATTTTAAAAATCCCTTTACACAAACAGCAAAAGCAGTGAAACGGTTGAAAGCAAATAATCGTTTTGCTTTAACAGGAACACCTATGGAAAATACCATTGAAGAACTATGGTCCATATTCCATATTGTCTTTCCAGAATTATTTAAAGGGATAAAGGAATTTGCTAACCTTACTAATAAACAAATAGCTAGAAGAATCAATCCTTTTATGCTTCGGAGATTAAAAGAAGACGTATTAGAGGAGTTACCAGGTAAGAACCAATGGAATGAACTGGTTGAACTTACTTCTGATCAAAAGACCTTATATACAGCTTATTTAGCCAAATTGCGCCATAAGACTTTAAAACATTTAGATAAAGATACTCTTAGAAAAAATAAAATCCGTATTCTTGCTGGTTTAACACGTCTTAGACAGATTTGTTGTCATCCTTCTTTATTTGTAGAAAATTATAAAGGGAAGTCCGCGAAGCTAGAACAATTATTGGCAATCGTTGAAGAAGCGCGAAACTCAGATAGAAGAGTATTAATATTTTCCCAATTCACTAGTATGTTGGATATCATTGGAAGTGAATTCGTTAAAAAGGGAATTTCATTTTTCTATTTGGATGGAAATACGCCGTCTGATAAGAGGGTAGAATTATGTCATCGCTATAATTTAGGAGAACGTGATTTTTTTCTCATTAGCTTAAAAGCTGGTGGTACAGGTCTTAATTTGATGACAGCAGATACGGTTATCTTATTTGATACATGGTGGAATCCAGCTGTAGAAGAACAAGCAACTGATCGTGCACACCGTATTGGTCAAAAAAAGGAAGTACATGTTATTAAGCTTGTGACAAAAGGGACTATTGAGGAAAAAATGAATGAATTGCAAGAAAAGAAAAAGCGTTTAGTAGACGAAATCATAGATTCAGAGGAAAATATGGTTACTTCTCTTACAGAAGAAGACCTTCGGTTACTATTGAGTGAATAAAAAAGCCAGATCCTACTTTTTTAGTGGATCTGGCTTTCTTTCTATTCCTTTTGCTTTGGATACCTTTTTGCTTTTTTGGCTGATTCACGAAGCAGATATTCAATATGACTATTTATACTTCGAAAATCATCTGCTGCCCATTTTTGTAATACTTCATATAGCTCCGGATCAATGCGCAATGGAAAGCTTTTTTTCTTGGTCATAATAATCACTCATTAATATAAGGTACCTGTATTGATGACAGGGGTTGTAGGATTCTCAGACACAATCGCTACCAATAAATTATTTACTAATTGTACCTTTCTTTCATCATCTAATTCAATTATTTTATCTTGCTCAAGCTGATTGATGGCCATTTGTGCCATTCCAACTGCTCCTTCCACAATCTTTTGACGGGCAGAAATAATTGCAGATGCTTGTTGACGTTGTAACATAGCTTGCGCGATTTCTGTAGAATATGCCAAATGAGTCAGTCTAGCTTCTAATACTTCTACTCCTGCTAAATTTAACCTAGCTTGTAATTCAGCTGTTAATTCATTAGAAATATCTTCTGAATTCCCTCTTAGTGTTAGTTCTACATCTTCGAATGTATCATAAGGATACTTAGTAGCAACATGGCGAATGGCTGTCTCACTTTGAATTTCTACAAACTCTTCATAATTATCCACATCAAAGATAGCTTTGGCTGAATCAATAACCTTGAATACAATTACAGCAGCTATTTCAATAGGATTTCCGTCGACATCATTTACTTTCAAACGTTTACTGTTGAAATTACGAACTCTTAAGGAAATTGTCTTGCGTAAGGAGAGAGGAACAGTTAAAAATAGACCACTATTACGTAAAGTTCCGAGATATCTTCCAAAAAAGGTTACGACTACTGCTTGATTTGGCTGAATGATCGTTATTCCACTTATGAGCAAAATAGCTAAGAGGAGAAAGGGAATACCAGCACCAGGTAGTTCATTAATTAAGAAATACACACCTATAAAAAGAGAAACAATAATGATTAATAATCCGATAAAACCATTAAAATGAAAAGCACTTTTTTCCTTCACATATATCACTCCTTTTAATACATTTTGATATAAATATGATATCACTTTTGTATAATAATGTAAATTATATTCCTGTTAAATGGGCATAAAAAAAAAGATGGATTTTCCATCTCATTTTAATTAATCAGTTGCAATAAAGTATTGGCGATAATTTTTCCAGCTGTCTTAGGTGCAACCTTAGCGGGCAGCCCAAGAGGCCAGAGTGTTTTAATATTATGTAATTTGGCAGCTTGAAAGTCTGTTCCTCCTGGTTTACTAGCTAAGTCTATTATTAAGGCATGAGCAGGCATTTCTTTAATAAGGGAGGCGGTAAGAATCAGACTAGGAACCGTATTAATTATAATATCTGACTCGTTCAATGACTGGACTAGATTAGAAGATGAGATTGGTGTCATATTCATTTCGGCTATTCTTGCGATATCTTCTGCCTTCCGCGCATAAACACGCACATATGCTCCGACATTTGAGAAAAGTCTTGCAACAGTCATTCCAACTCTACCAAAGCCTAAGACGATAACATGAGATTGGTGTATTGTAATGTTTGTATGTTGAATGGCAAGCATTAAGGTACCTTCCGCAGTGGGAATGGAATTAGAGATTGCTACTTCGTTTCTAGCAAAAAGAGCTACTATTTCTCGATTCAATTCTTCTGTTAGTTGCTGCAAATAGGAAGTAATAACACCTGTATAAAGGATGCATTTTTCGTTCGTTTGATTGAGTATTTCTTTTGTAAAGATTATCGGCTCATCAGAAAATTTTGATTCAACTACACCGTCATCTTGAATACCTGGTACAGGCAGTAAAATAAAATCAAGAATGGAGAAGGGAACATCTTCTAATGATACTTTTTTTACATTATCAAATGAAATAGAAATATTCTCGAAGCCGACTAAATAAATGGTACCTAATTTTGGTGCTAGTATATTAATGACTTCAAGTTGTCTAAAATCTCCACCTATTATCAATAAAATAGGGTGTTTATTCATCTCATCATTCCTTTTTCTTTTTAGTAATCGAAGTTGAAATTAGCCTTTAAGAACAACAAATGGTTTTCGATTATTCTAGATATATTATATAGTATTGTTCTTCTTGATAAATTAGTAATAGCTAGTGCTTTTAATTATTAAATTCTTTGTAAAGGATAAAAAAACTTTACAAATCGTAATCATTACGGTTAATATAAAAAAGTCGATTCATTTAGAATATGTCCATAATACTTTGGGATAGTTTTGATTAAAGTTGGTTAGGATGAAAGCGAACAAACATATCGAAGGAAAATAAAGTAAACACTTAATATAGTAAAACTAGAAAGGGAGAGAGAAGAATGAGGAAAAATTGGAAATGGCTTTTGATTGTTATAGGGTCCATGATGATTATGAGTGCTTGTGGAAATAAAGAGAAGAGTGATTCCAGATCTGAAAAGGATAAATTAAAGGTGACAACTACATTTTATCCAATGTACGAATTTACAAAACAAGTAGCAGGTGATTTAGCAGATGTGGAAGTTCTAGTTCCGGAAAATCAAGAACCACATGACTGGGAACCAAATCCAAAGGATATTGCAACTGTACAAGATTCTGATTTATTTATCTATAATAGTGAGTACATGGAAACATTTGTTCAAACAATCGAAGAAGCTATGGGAACGAAGGAAACTACCTTTGTAGAAGCAAGTAATGGGATAACCTTGCAAGAAGATCATGAGTTAGAAGAAGAATCAGACCATGACCATGAACATAGTCACGAGATGGATCCCCACGTATGGCTAAGTCCGGCATTAGCGATGAAAGAGGTTAATAATATAGCAGATAGTCTTATTAAAGTAGACCCAGAAAATGCAACAACTTATGAACAAAATAGAGATGCTTATCTTTTAAAACTTACGGCATTAGATAGTAAATATAAAGAAGAGCTAAGTAAAGTATCTAAAAAAGAAATGATCACACAACACGCTGCATTTGCTTATTTAGCAAGTGATTATGGTTTAGAACAAGTTGCAATAGCTGGTTTATCACCTGATGAAGAACCAAGTGCACAGAAATTAGCAGACTTAAAATCATTTGCTGAGGACCATGACATTCAAGTAATTTATTTCGAGGAGACAGCTTCAAAAAAAGTGGCACAAACTCTCGCAAATGAAATTGGAGCAAAAACAGAAGTATTAAGTACACTGGAAGTATTAAGCAAGAAAGATAAGGAACAAGGTCTAGATTATATTTCTGTGATGGAAAGAAACTTAGAGAAAATTACAAAAGGTCAAAAATAAAACGATGAATGATTAAGCCCTCTTAACTTTAAAATGGTTACTAGAGGCTTGATCATTTTTTTTACTACCTTGTAGAATAATGATGAAAGTGGTATTTTTATTATTGAAAGCGGTTAACTTTAAGTGAGGATGTGTTTCAATGGGACAATCTAAGTTATTATTTATTGGAGACAGTATTACAGAATGGGGTAGATTTGAAGATCCAGAGGAACTTGGTTTTGGATATGTTCGCTATATAAGAGACTACTTAGCTATTAATAAACCGGAGGAATTACCTTCTATTATTAATAGAGGAATTGGTGGAAATCGAATTCCTGATTTAGAGAAAAGGTGGGAAGAGGATGTAATAGCAATTAATCCTGATGTTGTGTCCATTTCTATTGGAATAAATGATGTATGGAGACAATTGGATAATCCACAAAAAGAACAAGTATACCCACAAGAATTCAAAACTATATACATAGATTTATTAGAGCAAGTAAAGGAAAAAACAAATGCTAGAATTGTATTAATGGAGCCGACAATTATTCAAGAGGAAATAGATGCAAAAGGGAATATCCTCTTGAAGGAATATGTGCAAGTTATTCATGAGATTGCAACATTATATGATGCTCTAGTCGTACCAACCCATCAAGTCTTTATACACTATTTGAATAAAGAAAATCATCAAGTATTAACAACAGACGGTGTACATATGAATTCAGCAGGAAATATGTTGATGGCTCAAACATGGCTACGAACATATTTCG
>DATMFU010000311.1:0-10107 GCA_035556015.1 Niallia sp.
TTTTATGCCATTTTAGGAGGGAACGAATTGAAAACGATAGATATTAGTTATGTTTCATTATTAGATAATTTAGAATTGGAGTACCCTCAACTTAATTTTCAGCCTTTAAAGAATAGAACTAAACAATATTTAGAAATCAAACAACATGTAGAAGATGAAGAATTTGTCCACCAAATGATTTTAGAAGCATTAAGCTATATGGATGAAAATGAACCAGATTGGACGTATGTGGCAGCACGTCTACTATTACAAAGTTTATACAATCAAGCACATCTAAACCGTCAAAATATTTCTGGAGAACCCTACTCACAATTTTACGGATTAATTGAGACACTCACAAAAAAGGGAATTTATACCCAGTCTCTCCTTGATACATATACAAAAGAGGAAATCAATGAAATAGCACAATCCATCGATCCAACGAAAGACCATTTATTTACCTATATCGGTATAAGAATGATGGCTGATCGCTATTTGGCGAAAGATCACCAAAAAAATGTCTTTGAACTGCCACAAGAAAGATTCATGATTATTAGCATGCTGTTAATGAAAGAAGAACCAAAAGAAAAAAGATTATCTCTAATTAAAGAATCATATTGGGCATTAAGTAATTTATATATGACAGTTGCTACGCCTACCTTATCAAACGCAGGAAAAAACTGGGGACAATTATCTAGCTGTTTCATTGATACAATAGATGATTCCTTACAATCTATTTACGATAGCAACACTGACATTGCAAATCTATCAAAAAACGGTGGTGGCATTGGGGTTTACCTTGGAAAAATTAGAAGTAGAGGAAGTGCTATTAAAGGATTCAAAGGTGCATCTTCTGGTGTCATACCATGGATGAAGCAATTAAATAATACTGCTGTAAGTGTCGACCAACTTGGCCAACGTAAAGGTGCCATTAGCGTCTATTTAGATGTTTGGCATAAAGATATCTTTTCTTTTCTTGATAGCAAGCTAAATAATGGAGATGAACGCTATCGCACCCATGATTTATTCACAGGAATTTGTATTCCCGATCTGTTCATGGAAAAAGTGGAAAATCGTGAAGATTGGTATCTCTTTGATCCACATGAAGTGCGTACCATTATGGGCTTTTATTTAGAAGATTATTACGATGAAGAAAAAGGAACAGGTACGTTCCGACAAAAGTACGAAGAGTGTATTAATAACCAGAATCTATCAAGAAAAATTGTTCCAGCAATTAACATTATGAAAAGCATATTAAGAAGCCAACTCGAAACAGGAACTCCATTTATGTTCTATCGGGATGAAGTGAACCGCAAAAATCCCAATAACCATAGAGGAATGATTTATTGCACCAATTTATGCACAGAAATTGTTCAAAACCAAAGTCCTACTATTGTAACTGAACAAAGATATGAAAATGGAAAAATCATTATCGAAAAGATACCTGGCGATTTTGTAGTTTGTAATCTTTCTTCTATTAATCTAGCAAAAGCAGTTTCACAAAATGTCTTAGAACGACTTATCCCTATTCAAGTTCGTATGTTAGATAATGTAATAGATTTGAATACAATCCCTGTTCTTCAAGGTCAAATCACCAACCAAAAATACCGTGCCATTGGTTTAGGAACATTTGGTTGGCACCATTTATTAGCACTAAAGAAAATTAAGTGGGAATCTAATGAAGCCGTGCACTACACAGACTCTTTGTACGAAAAAATTAGCTTCTTGACTATTCAGGCGAGCGTTTCTTTAGCAGAAGAAAAAGGTTCCTACCCTTTATTCCATGGCTCTGATTGGCAAACAGGCAAATATTTCACTAAAAGAGGTTACGATTCTTCCACTAGTAATCTAGATTGGAAGAAGTTGATGAAAGAAGTAGAACAAAAAGGTTTGCGGAATGGATATTTAATGGCGATTGCGCCAAATGCATCTACTGCTTTAATAGCTGGAAGTACTCCAAGTATTGACCCTATCTTTAAAAAGGTTTATTCAGAGGAAAAGAAAGATTATAAAATTCCCGTAACTGCTCCAGATTTAAATAAGGATACAACTTGGTATTATAAATCTGCTTATTTCATTGATCAACACTGGAGTATTTACCAAGCTTCCAAACGCCAAAAGCATATAGACCAAGCTATTTCTTTTAATCTTTATGTTCAAAATACAATAAAAGCAAAAGAATTGCTTGATTTACATATAACAGCTTGGAAAAGCGACATTAAAACAACCTATTATTTAAGATCTACTTCCTCAGAAATCGAGGATTGTGATTCTTGTTCCAGTTAATAGGGATAGCTTATTATTTCGGGAGTGTGATGTAAAGTGAATGATATCGTAAAAAAAAGACTAATTATGGATAAAACAGCCCCAAATAGGTCAACCGCAATCATTAACGGAAAATGTTCAAATATATTAAATTGGGACGATGTCCGCTTTAGTTGGGCATTTCCAAAATATAAAAAAATGCTAGCGAATTTTTGGACACCATTTGAAATCAATATGAGTCAGGATATGAAGCAATTCCCAGATTTAAATCCTGATGAACAAGATGCATTCTTAAAAATTATTGGCTTATTAGCATTATTAGATAGTATACAAACAGATTATGCCGGTAAAGTAGCAGAGTATTTAACGGATTCCAGTTTATCTGCCTTAATGATCATCCTTGCTCAACAAGAAGTAATTCATAATCATTCTTATTCCTATGTTCTTTCTAGTTTAGTACCAATAGAAAAACAACAAGAAGTATTTGAATTTTGGCGTACAGAAGAAGTTTTAGAAAAAAGAAATGAATTTATTACAAATGGTTACGCAGATTTTGCAGAAAATCCAACTACAATTAATTTATTGAAATCGATTGTATTTGATGTCGTCTTAGAAGGACTATTTTTCTATTCTGGATTCGCCTTTTTCTATCATTTAGCACGAAATCAAAAAATGGTCGCTACTAGTACGATGATCAACTATATTAATAGAGATGAGCAAATTCATGTAGATTTATTTGTTAAGATTTTCAAGGAAGTGTTAGAGGAATATCCAGAATATAATAATGAAGAACTAGCACAATTTGTTCAAGATACAATGAAAGAAGCTGCTTACCTAGAAATCGATTGGGCAAGATACATTATCGGAAATAAAATAGATGGAATATTGCTTCAAGATGTGGAAGATTATATTAAATTTTATGCTAATGTACGAGCAAATCAATTAGGATTCGAGAGACCATTTGATGGCTATCGAACAAACCCATTAAGATGGATTAAAGCATATGAAGAAGTGGATTTAGGTAAATCGGATTTCTTCGAACAAAAATCACGTCAATATGTGAAAGTTAATCATGTCGATAACGGTTTTGACGAACTCTAATGAAAAAATAACCCAGACGGATGTTTAATCAAGTGTCTGGGTTCCTTTGTATTTGAAGATATTATTATTTAACTATTTCCTAACATCTAGACAGCCGTTCATATATATCTTGTAAAGTACGACATCCAAGTTCTTGTGCCTTTTGCAAATACTCACACCATAGAATAGCTGTTAATTTTGCATCACCGAGTGCATGATGTCTATCTCTAACAGGAATATCACTATACATACACCAATCTTCCAGTGTATGTAATTTTTGTTTAGGCTCTACAATTCTAAACAAAAAAGACGTATCAACTATACGGTGTTTAAATGGAGTTTTAAATTGTTTCCAACAAGCAGATTGCATAAAGTTTTTTTCATGTGCAGAATGATGGGCAACTAACGTATCTTTTTGAATAAATTCAAAGAATCCGATAAGAACATCTGATAAAGGTGGAGCATCCTTAATATCTTCATTTTGTATACCTGTCAATCTTGTGATATCATCTGGAATGTCAACACCAGCATTAACTAATGTGTAGAATTGATCATCAAGTATTTCACAGCCTTGAACCTTAATCGCACCAATTGAAATAATTTGATCTCCTTTGTCTGGCAAGAAACCAGTTGTCTCTATATCAAACACAACCGCTTTTAAATCACTTAAAGGCAACCTTGAGGCTACTTCTACTTTTAAATCTTTTTGCAGTTGTCGCATAAATGCAATTTGCTGTGAATTAGATCCACTAGACGTAGCATGCAGCACACTAGAATTCACTTTACCATATAAGTCTCTCATATATTGAAGAAAAGATTCTACACCCATATTAACACCCTTTTTCAATTTGCCTTTTTACTTGCTGATATAACTTTATTCCATTTCTCATAAGATTTTTCACTTCTTGTCTTTCCTCTTTCGTCAAGGAACTAATATTTAAATAATGAACATCCTCATATATTCTAGCTTCTCTAAACAAATTGACCCTATATTCTAAAATTCTATTAAAATATTGTTCATACGGTTGTAAAAAAGTCTTATATTTCGAATCTTCCCTTAATGCATGTATGCGTTCAATGGTGGAGGTTTCTTGGATCCCTTCTTTTATAGCCAGGAGTCTTATTGAATTAACATATGGCAAATACATGGTATGTTTAAGGTGTACAGAACCTCTATGTACACCATTCCGTTCAACGAAAAACTGCCCAAATATTCCTACCCCTTTTTTAATACGCATAACATTTTCCATAAAGCGCTTTATTAGGTTAGGGTTTATTTCTCTATATTCATGGATTATGCTACGTAATTCTAAGACATAATTAGGTGCCCCATAAATTTTTCTACTATCATAAAATATTTGTAAATATCTTATTGATTCCCAATTATCTTTCTCCATCCAATTAAGTAATTGAAGCTTCCACTCTTCAACCGACTTACACCAAATTGGATTGTTACTCATTACTTTTCCTTCACAGTATGGATATCCAACTTGATTAAGAGCATCACTTAGTCTCTGCCCTAATTGTAAAAAATATTGGAGACAGGTATTATCCTGTCTTTCATAGATAATGCCATGGTCTTGATCACTAAGAATACCTTGTTCTTTTCTTCCTGCACTACCTGTAACAAACCAAACAAAATCACAAGGAGGATTTCCATATTCATCTACTACTTTCTTTATTATATAATGAAAAACCTTCTTCATTATCTCATCATGATTCCTATTTAATTCTGCATTATTTGTTGAATTGCTTCTAAGCAACGTCTCCTTACATATTTTTAATTCACTTAAACTAGTAGTCTCCGAGCACATTCATGCACTTCCTTTGAAAGTTATTATATTTTCTTAATTTATTAAATAATCAGGTTTAAATCAACTTTCATTACCTAACCAACTAGAAAAATTTTCATAAAAGATAAAAGCCTCACTTTTCAGCGAGACCCCTACCTATTATAGAATTAAAAATATTACTTATAAGCTTTTTGTTTCTTCTTTTGCTATGAATGCTTCCGGATATCCGTAAGTTCCATGTTCGCTTATATCTAAGCCCATGATTTCTTCTTCTTCCGTCACGCGTAAGCCACTTACTTTCTTTATAACAAATAGTATTACGTAACTTACTGCAAAAGCGAATAATCCACAAGTTATAACACCTAAAGCTTGAACGCCTAATTGTGAGAAGCCACCGCCATAAAATAAGCCAGCTTTACCTACACCAGTGTATTCTGCTAATTCTTTAGTAGCAAAAAGTCCATTGGATAGTGTTCCCCAAATACCAGCTGTACCATGAACAGATAAAGCAAAGATCGGATCATCAATTTTTCTGTTTTCAAAGAATCGAACACTATAGAATACTAATACTCCAGCAATTAAACCAATTACTACAGCTGCCCATGTATTAACAAAAGCACAAGATGCTGTAATTGCAACTAGACCTGCAAGTGCACCATTTAGAGTTGTAGTAATATCTGATTTACCTAATACAATCCATGAAACCAGCAATGCAGATACAGCACCTGCTGCTGCTGCAAGGTTAGTGTTTAACGCTACATATCCGAAGAATCCATCTGCTACAGAAACTGTACTACCTGCATTGAAACCAAACCAACCTACCCAAAGAATCAAAACACTTAATGCTGTATAAACTTGGTTATGACCAAAGATTGGATTAGCAGATCCATCTGCATTATATTTACCAATACGTGGCTTTAATAATAAAGTAGCTGCTAATGCTGCTGCTGCACCTGTCAAGTGAACAACTGTTGAGCCTGCAAAGTCTTGTTTCCCGTGTTCTGCAAGCCAACCACCGCCCCAAACCCAGTGAGCAATAATTGGGTAAACTAATACACCAAACAAGATAGAGAAGATTAAATATACAGATAATTTCGCACGTTCAGCAAAACCACCAAGAGCAATTGTTAGCGAGATTCCAGCAAAAGCTAATTGGAAAACAAAAAACACACTTGTTTGTAATCCAGCGTCAGCTACTTGATCTCCCCCGTAGAAAAAGTCACTCATTCCGAAAAAGAAATTAGCATTATCTCCAAAAATAAAACCATAACCTACTGCCCAAAAGACTAAAGAAGCAAGGCCGAAAGTAAAGATCGTTTTACCAGCTATATGTCCAGCGTTTTTCATTCTTGTAGAACCAGCTTCTAATAAAATAAATCCACCAATCATAAAAATAACTAAAATTGCTGCAACCATCGTCCACAAACTGTTCATTAAAAATTCTAAATTATCCATTAAGATTTCTTCCCCCTTTATTGTTTGTAATCTTTACATTGAGTGTTATATAATCTAACACTCTGATAATCTTATTTTACCTATATTAAATATTCTGTCAATATGATTTTAATATTTAATTTTCTTTATTTTTAGATATTTTAAACTATTTGGTTTCCATTTTAATTTTATTGTTTTTTTAGGATAATTATACTATTTTTGAAGTTTTTTTAGAAAGCGTTATCTTTTGTTATGTAATTTATACAATATTCTTCTCCATTAAAATGTAAAAAAAGCTGACATTTCTGTCAGCTTTCTTTATCTATTAGCAAATGAAAGTTGCACCAACAATGATTAACAAGATAAATAATACTACGATTAATGCGAATCCGCCGCCGTAACCAACTCCGCCGCCATATCCACATCCACCATATCCGTACCCACCGTAACCGTACATAAAAACATCTCCCTTTCTCACTTTTGTAATATAATTAACCAGAAATCTCTTTTGGTTAATGAGGAAAGAGCTTTTTATATTTTTTCTAGCTCCTCTTTACATGGTTATTGTATGCGGAGATAAACAATTGGGTTGGGTAAATAACTATTTTTTGAAAAACATTTAAAAAATATAACCTTCAATCCTATTATTAATATTAAGGAGAATTATTTTTAATACTTTCATAATGGATGAATAGATAATCTAATACTTGTTATAACTACGCCTTTACGATCCGTTTTTTTGATTGAGTGCATAATATTAGGAGTTATTCTATCCATTGTAACGATACAACCTCTTCCATCTTCTATTGCTGTATGTACTTTTTCAAATTAATTGAAAAAAACGTAAATGTGGATGTTTCTACATATCACTGAAAAAACATCCACATTGATAAAAAATTCAGTCATTGTTATAAAATTTCACATTGTATGTAGATTGTTTATTAATCTGCAAAGTTGAATCATATTTTTCTTGAAATTGTTCTTCCGGGAAAAACTCTTTGTTAATCGAGTAATCAGTTAAAGTAAAAAACAGAAATAACGGACTTAAAAATAGCGAGTAAGATAACACCAGTTTCAACGGTGAAATTGTTTCGTCACATACATCACAATCACAATCTGCACCTTTTAAATTACTATTTACTAATCGGAAAAAGCCAAGCATAAACATAACAACCATAGTAATAAATAGATAAGGCTCCATTTTAGACGAAACGAATAACGAGATGTCACCCTTTACTAATAGCTTAAACACGAGTAGACTGAAGCCAATTAATACAATTCCTTGTAGTTCATTCGTCAATTGCCAAATAGGGCTCCATTTTATTTTCTTCATGTTCATCCTCTTCTTTCCTCAACTAACTATAAATCCCGCTAGTATGGACAGTCCATAAACTACAATTGTTACTAATAACATAAACGTCAAAACAAATTTCCACTTAAACGATCCAAACATCACAAGTGTATTTTTAAAATCCAATATAGGACCAAAAACAAGAAAACCAAGGATTGCACTAGGCGAAAACATGTTAGTAAATGAAGCTGCAACAAATGCATCTGCTTCTGAACATAGAGATAATACATACGCTAACCCCATCATAATAGCTGTACCTTGGAAACTAGATTCTGCTGTATGTACTAATATAGTATTCTTTAAATATACTTGAGCAATACTTGCTAATAATGCACCAATAATAAAATATTTGCCAATAGTAAAAAACTCATGACAAGTATGATGTAAGATTCCTTTCCATTTGGAATCCCCTCTATTTTCATTTATTGTGGAAGTAGTCATTAAATCTTCTTTTTGGGTTTTTAGGACCTTCTGTTTAGAAAAATAATAATAAATAACTAGACTAACGATGATACTTGCAGCAATGGAGAGAATAAACCTACTATATATAATAAAGACATTCGATTGAAATGCATATAAGGTACTTCCAAAAACGATAAAATTTAATATAGGAGCTCCCATTAGTAATACCACACCAACATGGACGGGTACACCTTTTTGAATAAGTCTACGTACAACTGGAATAATGGCACATTCACAAACTGGTGTTATTATTGCTGCAAAAATGGCAACAAGTATCGCTAAGATTGGATTTTTCGGTATAATTTTCGCAATTGTTTCTTCCGAAATATAGAGATTTATAAGAGAAGAAGCAACTGCACCCAATAATAAGAATGGAAGTGCCTCTAATAATATTCCTAGAAATAGGATAAATACTGTATTCATATTTCCTGATAATAAATAGCTCCATTTTTCAGGAAAATAAAAATCACCGAAAAAGAACAAGTATATCATGAATAAAAACAAGAAAAATATAAATATATCCTTTATGCGAGTAGGGATCGACATAACATAACATACTCCTATACTTGGTTTATTAAGTTTATTTATTATTCAAATGTATGCTTGTCCTTACCCACTTATGTTAATAAGTGTCTGAATAGGATGAACTGCTAGCCTCTTCAGACACTTACTTGAGATTTAAATATGTATTTCTTTACTTGTTAGATTTTCCCCAATTAATATAATTTCACCGGTCATTCTTTTAGGCTGTACTTTTAATCTCTCCCATTCTAATATGCCAGAAGCATACTGAAAATGATACCATTCATGATCTTGCCTATTTTTTATTGTTCCTTTTGCCCGTAGTAACTTTTCTTGATATTCCTTTAAAAAATACCTTAATTCCATTTTTGTCATTTCTTTCGGTTGTTCCATTTTTATAGACTTTATATGGTGATGATGATGATGATGGTTAATATGATTTTTCTTTGGCAGATTTTTGCTCTCATTCTTCTCTAAATACTCCATTATCCCATTTCCGTATATACTACGAATGAGTGGAGCATCATGGTTATACTTTCTAATTCTTTTTTCCACTTTTTCTATAGCTGTATCACTAGATAGTTGATCGATTTTATTCAATACTAACACACTACCATGCTCTATTTGTTCTTGTTGAAGCTGTCGTACTTCTTTGCTACTGGAGAAAATACTTGTATACTCCGTTAAATGCAAACTATCAATCACACAAATACTTTCTTGAATTATATACGTATCAATAAATTCGGAATCATGGAAAGTATCTATTATTTCAGAGGGATTTGCAACTCCAGTTCCTTCAAGGAGAAGTATATCTAATTTTTCTTCGCTTATCATTTCTGTTATTTCCTGTAATGTTTCCTTAAGACCCTCTTTAATGGAACAACAAATACAGCCATCTAATAATTCATAAAGTGCTTCATCTTTAAATAAATGCTGTTCCATGTTTACATTTCCTAATTCATTCAAAATAATTGCATATTTCTTTTTCTTCCCTTTAAAATACTCCATTAATTTTAATAATGAAGTAGTTTTTCCACTACCTAAAAAGCCATTAATTAAATATACTTCTACTTTTTTCAATAAAAAAACCTCCTGCATACAATGCTAAAAGTACTGTATGTTAGAGGTTTTTTTATTATGCCAATTAATAAATAAATTGTTTAATATTATACTTTAACTGCTCAGCCATATCATTCAAATGACTTGCAGATTGAGCTATTT
>DATMFU010000312.1:0-3162 GCA_035556015.1 Niallia sp.
AATTTAGCACATTTAGCTCAACTCATTAAGTTAGAATTAAAGACAGATATTGCTTATATGCCTGGGGCAGGTGCTGCAGGTGGTCTGGGTGGAGCATTGCATGCCTTTTTAAATGGGAGATTAAAGAAAGGTATTGAACTAATATTAGAATCTAATGGAATAGAAGAGAAAATAAAACAAGTAGATTTTGTATTTACTGGAGAAGGAAGCATAGATCGTCAAACTATGTTTGGTAAGACTCCTTATGGTGTAGCTTCTATAGCACATAAATATAATGTCCCTGTTATAGCGTTTGCCGGAAAAGTTGGAGATGATATAGAACCACTATATGAAAAAGGCTTTACAGCTATATTTGGAATTGTACAAGAAGCAACGTCATTAGAAGAAGCATTAAAAAATGGCGAAGAAAATTTAACGAAAACAGTAGAAAGTGTATGTCGTTTAATGAAAGGGGTCAGTCCCGCTCTCCTTTAAAGCTTTAAAGGAGAGCGGGACTGACCCCCCTATTAATTTTCTCTCTTTGTGGTATAATATTGGATTGTTATTGTATTCTAATTGTTAAGAAAATATATTAAAGAAAAGAGAGAATAATATGAGATCTACAAAGAGTAAAAAGAGTAAAAAGAAAAAAGTTTGGATTATTCTATTATCAATTGTTCTTGTACTTATTGTTGGTTTAGGTTCATATATCTTCTACTTATATAATAGTGTAAAGTCTACTGCTGGAGACATGTATGATCCACTTGCTGGAGAATCAAAATCTGAGCTTAAAAATAAAGAAGAGAAGCTCGCTGATAAGAAACCTATTTCTATTTTGCTTATGGGTGTGGATGAAAGAGAAGGAGATGTTGGTAGATCCGATACGCTTATTGTCATGACTTTAAACCCAGCTAACAAAAAGATGCAAATGGTAAGTATCCCTCGTGACACGAAAACAGAAATAATTGGTGACGGTAGAGTGACAAAGATTAATGCAGCTTATGCTTATGGTGGAGTCAAAATGACAATGGACACCGTTGAAAACTTTACTGGAATAGATATGGATTATTACATTCAAGTTAATATGGAAGCATTGAGTGACCTTGTTGATGCCATTGGAGGCATTACTGTTCAAAACGATCTAGATTGGATGGATGAAGGCTACTATAAAAAGGGTTACCACTATGCAAAAGGAACGCTTAACATGGATGGTGCTCAAACGCTTGGATTTGTTAGAATGCGTCACTTAGATCCAAATGGTGATTTTGGAAGAAACGAAAGACAACGAAAAGTTATCAGTGCCATTATTGATAAAGCAACAAATATTAACTCTGTTACACATTTTAGTGAGATCTTAGATGCATTAGGAACGAATGTTAAGACAAATATTGACTTTGATCAAATGATGACCATTTCGAAAAACTATCGAAGTGTTCGTCAAAATATTGAACAATATGAAGTAACAGGTCAAGGTACTTCTTCTGGGACATATTATCTAAATGTACCTGAAGAAGAAAAAGAAAAGGTTCACGAAATGTTAGAGAATAATTTGAAATAAACCTAGTATTTGAAATATAGGGTGTTCCCAAATAAAGAGTCTACCTCTCATTACAAATATCCATTTATAGTCTAGGTGTTTAAAAATGACTATGAATGGATATTGTTTGTGAGATAAGACCTTCTGGGGCACCCTATTACTTATGAATAGCCTTATTTTTAAGCTATTTAGGGACATAACCTTTAGAATAAGTTGTTGTAAAAGGAATGGAGGATTAGGACGTTTTGTTTCAGATAGCAATAGCAATTATTATTTTTCTTTTAACACTAACCTTGGTTATATGGCAACCTAAAAACCTTTCAATTGGATGGTCAGCTTGTGGAGGAGCTGTTTTAGCGTTGTTAGCTGGGGTAGTTGATTTTACTGATGTATCAGATGTGACAGGTATCGTATGGAATGCTACCCTTGCATTTATCGCTATCATTATCATTTCCCTTATATTAGATGAAATTGGATTTTTTGAATGGGCTGCTTTGCATATGGCAAAAATTGCTGGTGGCAGTGGGATAAAAATGTTTGTCTCTATTTCTATTTTGGGCGCAATTGTAGCTGCTCTATTTGCAAATGATGGGGCAGCATTAATTTTGACACCAATTGTTCTAGCAATGGTGAGAGCGATGAAACTAGAAGAAAAAATGGTTTTTCCTTTTATTATGGCAAGTGGATTTATTGCAGATACAACCTCATTGCCGTTAGTAGTAAGCAATTTAGTTAATATTGTTTCTGCTGATTTCTTTCATATTGAATTTATAGAATATGCATCAAGAATGATTATTCCTAACATATTCTCTATCGTGGCAAGTATCGTAGTTTTGTATCTTTATTTTAGAAAGAGCATTCCGAAAACATATAATTTAGAACGACTAAGAATCCCAAAAGAGGCTATTAAAGATATAAAAATGTTTCGTTTGTCTTGGGGAATATTAGTTGTACTAATGATTGGTTATTTCATAAGTGAATTTCTATCTATACCAGTATCCTTTATTGCAGATTTCATTGCCGTTATTTTCCTAATATTAGCAAGAAGAAGCTCCGCTGTTTCGATTAGAAAAGTAATCAAAGGAGCACCTTGGTCAATTGTTTTCTTTTCTATTGGTATGTATGTAGTAATATATGGACTGCGCAATGTGGGGTTAACAGATTTACTTTCGAATGTTATTCAAGAGGCTGCAAATCAAGGTTTATTTATTGCGACCATAAGTATGGGGTTTATTGCAGCAATTGCTTCCTCTATCATGAATAATTTACCAACTGTACTTATAGATTTACTAGCTATAAATGACACGAATGCGACAGGTGTAGTAAAGGAAGGACTTATTTATGCAAATGTAATTGGGGCAGACTTGGGACCAAAAATAACACCTATTGGTTCTCTAGCAACATTATTATGGCTCCATGTTCTATCACAAAAGGGTGTAAAAATATCTTGGGGAACTTATTTTAAGACGGGAATTCTATTAACCATCCCCACTTTATTTATAACGCTTATAGGTTTATATTTATGGCTTTTGATTATTTCTTAATACCAAAAGAGTCAGCTCACTTCCATTTAGGAATAGAGCTGACTCTCTTTTTTATTTATTTTCTTTCTCTTCCTTCTCTTTTTTCTCCTGCTCTTTTGTTTG
>DATMFU010000313.1:0-6871 GCA_035556015.1 Niallia sp.
CCTCTTTTATTCATTGCCATTCTATCTATTATTAAAATAGAAATTCCACCTATTCCATCTGATCTTACAAGAATTGCACAGGCACTGATAGGCATCCATTTAGGGTTGCAAATAAAGTTCGGTGACATTAACAATAAAACGAAATTTTTAAGTACGGCGTTTGTCTCATCTAATCTACTCGTTTTGTTTTCACTATTATTAGGTTTTGTATTAACTCAATTCAATCATGATATATCTATGTTAACAGCGTTTATTGGGTTAGCCCCAGGTGGAATGGCTGAAATGGCTGTTTTAGGACAATCTGTTGACGCAGATTTACCTATTATAACAACCTATCAATTATTTCGATTACTATTTATTCTATTCTGTGTCCCTTTTCTAATGAAATGGGGATTTCAGAAAGCTGATCGTCTCAGAGGGAAGAAGCAAAAGACTTCCTAGAAAGTTTACCTATTGTTCGTATGGAAATATAAGTATGTATTTATCTATAAATGGATAGAAACGGATAATACTGTACTTTATTATAATGAAAAATTTCTACAAGAAGGGATGATTAAATTGAACAAAATGAACGAGACGATCGGTCCAGATTCTAATAACTTAGAGGAACAAAACGATACCTATTCTACAGAAGAGATTAAATCATTAGAAAGAATAACCGGAAATAAGTTAGTTCATAATCTAAATTTCTCCTCCATGCCTCTTTTTATTCGCATAATGGGTTACGTCATTATTGCCTTTCTCATCTTAGTAGCATGCTTTGTATTTTTTCTAATCTTAAAGCAAGTTAGCTAGCGCATGGACTTGTTATTCATTGTATTCGCAAAACATATATCACAATAAGTTGGTTTAAGGCTAGAAGTATAAAAGACTTCTAGCCTTTTGTTAATTCTCTTCTTAAAGTAGATGAATTTTTAAACTGATAATTTAAAAAAGAAGAAATTATTAGAATGAAAAATGATATGATGATGTTAGAAGGTTAAATAAAGGAATGTAGAGAGAAAGGGATGGATATTATGGCAAAAGAATTAAAATTGTACTTTGTTAGGCACGGGGAAACACAATATAATATTGAAAAGAGAATGCAAGGTTCATGTAATTCACCATTAACAGACAAGGGTGTTTTACAAGCGAAATCTGTAGGAGCGGGACTAGCGGATATACCATTTGTAACAGCATATGCTAGTGATAGTCAAAGAGTACTAGATACAGCAAACTATGCTATAGGAGATAGAGATATAGCTATTAATAAAGACGCAAGGCTAAGAGAAATGCATTTTGGTATTTTAGAAGAAATGCTACAAGAAGATATTTTAGTAAAACACGGCAACATCTTAGAAACATTCTTTTCAATAGCAGATGCAGAAAGTAAATTGGAAGAAGGCGAATCCTATACAGAACTATTAATCAGAACAAAAGCCGCGGTTCAAGATATTATTGAAAAACATGAAAGTACAGGAGGCAATATCCTTATCTTCTCTCATGGAATTACGATAGGGTACTATATGAAAAATCTCTTGAATCGTACAGATTTCCCTCATCACGATAATTGCTGTGTATCCGTAGTAAAGTATCAAGACGGAGAAATTACGGTAGAAAAATTAGCAGATGCTTCTTTTAAGGAAAGAGGAAGCGCTCTATTATCAGCAAATAACAACTAAAGGAAGAAAATTTCAAATGAGTCATTATAAACTAATTAGTAACTATAAACATATTGATGCCTATAAAAATAGCTTCATAGAACTAGCTAAAAACGTATTTGGTATCGACTTCGAGGAATGGGATCAGAATGGAGCATGGAATAACGATTATATTTGTTACTCTTTTCTAGATAATAATAAAATAATTGCCAATGCATCTATAAATAAAATGAAGATTGTATTAGACGGAAAAGAGTATCAGGCCATACAGATAGGAACGGTTATGACACATCCAGATTATCGAAAACAAGGTTTAGCAGCTAAATTGATTAAACATATTTTGGATGAGTATGAAGAATCATTCGATTTTATTTATTTATTTGCAAATGATACTGTCTTAGATTTCTATCCTAAATTTGGCTTTAAAAGAATAAAAGAAAACTGTTATTTTTTAAATCTAGCAGAAAACCAGTATTCTAATGATCGTAAAAGTACCATTAGAGCTTTAAAACTAGATGAGCAAGAAGATAGAGAATTACTGAAGAAATTAGCTAAAGAAAGATTACCTATTTCTACTACATGTGGTGTAGTAGATAATGAACATTTATTGATGTTTTATTTTATTGTATTTAAAGAACAAACGTTTTATCTAGAGGAAGAGGATTTGATTGTTATGTATGAAGTAGAAGGAGAAGATTTACATCTTTATGATGTTATCAGCCAAAACAGAATAAATTTGGATGATATTTTATCTAATATTCTTACTTCACAAATTAAAAAGGTGCATTTTCATTTTACACCAGATAGTATAGCAACTTCCTTTGATATACAGCCATCACTTAGTAATGATGCACTTTTTGTAAACCAATCATGGAAAGATATAAAAAGAGATTTCGTATTTCCATTAACTTCTCATGCATAATGAAACCCTGTTTCATGGGAGGAAAAGTAAATGGCTATTTATTTGCCGAAGCGAATTCATATCATCGGTTCTGTTGCAAGTGGGAAAACTACTCTTGCCAAAAAATTATCCACTCAGTTAGGTATACCGTATTATGAACTTGATAATATAGTTTGGAAAAGAGGAGTAACAGAAGATAAGAGAAGAACAGAGCAGGAACGGGAAGTGTATTTAGAAACTATTATACAATCAGAAAAATGGATCATAGAAGGAGTACATAATGAAGATTGGGTAGCAAATAGCTTTTATGAAGCGGATGTCATTATTTTCTTAAATACCCCATATGCTATCAGAACTTTTCGTATTATCAAACGATATATTAAACAGACTCTTGGAATTGAAAAATCAAATTATAAGCCTAACATAAGAATATTTTTCAAGATGTTTAAATGGAATCGTCATTTTGAAAGTGTAGGAAAGAAACATTTTTTTGAGGAATTTGGAAAATTAAAAGAAAAGATTTATGTTGTTTCGACCAATAAAGAAGTAATCGATATATTAGGGTATAATGATAAAAAATAAAGTAAGTAGAAGGTATATTTCTCACGGATGAATGTACCTTCTACTTTTTTTATTTTGATGATGAAAGGTAACATCTATTATTGTTGTAAATGCAACAAAAATTCGTTATATTAATAATAAGGCTATTATATTTACTTAGGAGATTAATGAATGAAAGAAATACTACGAGAAATCGGAATGATTGCAAGGGCATTAGATTCCATCAGTAATATTGAATTCAAAGAATTTGACTTAACAAAAGGACAATATTTATATCTTGTTCGAATATGTGAAAACCCAGGGATTATACAAGAAAAGATTGCAGAAATGATAAAAGTTGATCGAACTACTGCAGCACGTGCTATAAAAAAATTAGAGATGAACGGTTTTATTGAAAAGAAAGAAGATGAACATAATAAAAAGATAAAAAAACTCTTTCCAACAGAAAAAGGAAATATGATTTATCCCTATATAAGAAAGGAAAATGACTATTCCAATCAAGTTGCATTAGAAGGATTTTCTGAACAAGAGATTGAATTAATCTATCATCTATTACAAAGAGTCAGAAGAAATATAGAAGTTGATTGGGAAATGGTGAAAAAAAGGAAAAAGAGAAATTATTAATGGGAGATGGTAAAATAATGGAGATCATAATAAAAGAGTGTTGCTCTGACGATATAAAAACCCTTCAAGAAATTAGTATAGAGACTTTTAATGATACGTTTAAGGATCAAAATAAGCCCGAAAATATGATTGCCTATTTAGAAAAGGCTTTTAACTTAAAACAATTAGAAAAAGAATTATCCCAGCAACACTCATCCTTCTATTTTTTATATAGAAATAATGAAATAGCTGGATATCTAAAGGTTAATACAAATGAAGCTCAATCTGAAGAAATGGGAAACGATTCTCTAGAAATTGAAAGAATCTACATAAGAACAAAATTTCAAAAGCAGGGACTTGGTAAACATCTTTTAAATAAAGCAATTGAATTAGCAACAGAATCGAACAAAAAGCAAATTTGGCTAGGAGTATGGGAAAAAAATGAAAATGCAATCGCCTTTTATAAAAAAATGGAGTTTATCCAAACAGGAGCCCATTCATTTTATATGGGAGATGATAAACAAACGGACTTTATTATGATGAAATCATTATGAGAATCATTCCTCTTACAAATTCCTTACTTAATCATTAATTGTAATAAAGAATACATAATACATAACAAAGGAGGCTAAAGATGATGAGAATTATTGTAACGAGTATTTTTGTAGAAGATCAAGAAAAGGCATTAAATTTTTATACAGAAAAGCTAGGATTTGTGAAAAAAGAAGATCTTCCGGCTGGAGAGTACAGATGGTTAACTGTCGTTTCTCCCTATGAATTAGAGGGTACAGAGCTATTACTCGAACCAAATATACATCCTGCAGCGAATGAGTACCAAAAGAAGTTATTTGCTGAGGGAATTCCAGTTACTATGTTTGGAGTGACAGATATTCAAAAAGAATACCAGCAATTGAACGAAAAAGGTGTACGCTTTACAATGGAACCAACAAAAGCTGGGGAAGTTACGATAGCAGTTTTAGATGATACATGTGGGAATCTCATTCAATTAGTACAAAAGTAATTTTTCAACAATTTTAATGAAAGAAGATATTTTAACCCTGTCTATCTATAATGACAGGGTTTTATGATAGAAGAAATAAACTAGTGAAAATACAATTCCATACTTACTATGAAGGTATAGAACAAGAAAAGAGGATTGCGATGGAGAAAAAAACGGCTCTAATTGTAGGATCAACAGGCCTAGTAGGACATGAATTACTTCACATCTTATTAAATTGTCACGAATATCAAACAATCTATGCATTAGTAAGAAGGCCACTTGAGGTTAGTCATCCTCATTTAATCGAAGTAATTTGTAATTTTGAAGAATTAAAAGAGGTAGAACAATACTTTACTGTTGACGATGTATTTTGTACATTAGGGACTACCATTAAAAAAGCTAAGACGAAGGAAGCGATGTATCGAATAGATGTGGAATATCCGATTGCTGTTGCAGAATTAGCAAGACAACATGGTGCTAAGCATTTTCTTATTGTAAGTTCTTTACAAGCAAATAAAAACGCGCGTATTTGGTATTCAAAAATGAAAGGAGAATTGGAAGAACAATTAAAGCAAATTCCGTATGAAACCCTATCTATTTTTCAACCTGCCTTATTATTAGGAAATCGTCAAGAATTTCGATTGTTTGAGAAGCTTGGTATACATATTGTACGTACGGTAGGAACTATATTTGGCAAGCGTCTAAGGTCTTCTCTGGGTATAGAAGCAAAGACTGTTGCGAGTGCGATGTATGAAGTTGCTCAAGAGGGAAAGAAAGGTATTCATGTATACACTTCTCGACAGATGGAGTCCATTCAAGAAAATTTATAACCATATAAGACGAAATAAAACAAGGAGCGGCTGATGCTCCTTGTTTTATTCTTTTACTCCATCTGGATAATTTTTTACATGAAATTTATCTCCTAAATGGTTAAAATCATCTACGGTTTTTCGTAATTCATTAATTAACGTCTGCTTTACGCTATTCATCGTTCTATAGAAAGTGTGTTCCTGACAGCCATCTGGTTTTATTCCGGCTAAAGCGTCTGAGGAAATTAAGCGACGATGTTCACTTATTAATTTATCTATCGCCTCAAGTGCATGATGCGTGTATTTTGCTACGTCTTTATGTTCTACTTTTAATTGATCTTGTAGTTCCTCTATTTGTTTGTCCAATATGATCCCTCTTTCCTAAGTAGGTTCTAATGTGAACATACTAAACGCACCTCTAAAGATATTAATTTATTCTTACCACTAGTATGTTTCATCTTTAAGAATCCATGCGTAATTACTAATAGTTATCATACAATTACCCTTATTAAGGTAACTAGAAACACTCAAATAGGCTAAGAGAAAATCACATCAATTTTAGAGGGAAAATCATAATTCATAAGTGAAATACGACATGAATAAGTATATATGAGCAATAATTTACAGCTATAAGGGAGGAAGAGACTTGAGAATTTCAGAAATTAAATATGATGCCAGAAAGTATTTAAAGGGTTATTGGGGGAAAGGAGTTTTACTGACCTTTATTTATTTTATTATTAACTCAGGGATTACTACTTCTATTGATATTGTCACAAGCGGAGGTTTTGATAAATGGGTATATCAAGATACTGTATCCATAACGGCTGATTTTAGTAATGTCATTATTTCCATACTTATTATACCGTTAACTGTATCGATTACATGGTTCTATTTAGATTTAGTACGATCTGAAAATCCTTCAGTAGCCCTTGTATTTAAAATATATACAGACGTAAAAAAGGCTCTACATCTTATTGGTGCTACGGTTATGATTGGTATTTTCACTTTTCTTTGGTCGTTATTATTAGTAATCCCAGGGATTATTAAAGGACTTGCTTATTCGCAGACCTTGTATTTGTTAAAAGATAACCCAGACTATGGCATATTTGAAGCAATTACGGAAAGTAGAAAAAGAATGAATGGATACAAGTGGAAGTATTTTTTACTTAATCTAAGTTTTATCGGATGGGGAATTTTAGGGTTATTTACAGTAGGTATTGGTTATTTATGGTTAATACCTTATATCTATGCTTCTAATGCTGCTTTTTATAAGAATTTGATTGCTGATAAAAAGATAATGAAATTATAAAAATGTGACAAAACCTAGTCTTTTGGACTAGGTTTTTTATTGAATATT
>DATMFU010000314.1:0-20030 GCA_035556015.1 Niallia sp.
ATCTAAATTTTGTACAACAAAAAGCATTGTCTGTAGGTGCTGTTCAATCGTATGTAATTGATGCAAAAGAGGAATTTGCTAAGGATTTCGCTCTTACTGCTATGCAAGCACATACTTTATACGAAGGGAAATATCCATTAGTTTCTGCTCTTTCAAGACCGTTAATTGCAAAAAAATTAGTGGAAGTAGCAGAAAAAGAAAATGCTGTTGCTGTAGCGCATGGCTGTACTGGAAAAGGAAATGACCAAGTTCGTTTTGAAGTTTCTATCCAAGCGTTAAATCCAAATTTACAAGTACTTGCTCCAGTTCGTGAGTGGGGTTGGTCACGTGAAGAAGAAATTGAATATGCAAAAGAAAAAAATATTCCTATTCCAATTAATTTAGATAGCCCATTTTCTATTGACCAAAACTTATGGGGAAGAAGTAATGAATGTGGAATTTTAGAAGATCCTTGGGCTGCTCCTCCAGAAGAAGCTTACGATTTAACAGTGAGTCTTGAAAATACACCGGATGTAGCAGATATTATTGAAATTGAATTTAAAGAAGGAGTACCTGTAAGTATTGATGGTATTTCATATAAATTATCTGATTTAATTTTAGAATTAAATAAAATTGCAGGAAAACATGGTGTTGGTAGAATTGATCATGTTGAAAATAGATTAGTAGGAATTAAGTCTCGTGAAGTATATGAATGTCCAGGAGCATTGACTTTAATTAAAGCACATAAAGAGTTAGAGGATATCACATTAGTAAAAGAAGTAGCGCACTTTAAACCTGTTATTGAAAAGAAAATTACAGAAGTAATTTATGAAGGTTTATGGTTCTCACCAATTACAAAAGCATTACAAGCTTTCCTTCAAGAAACACAAAAAAATGTAACTGGAACTGTTCGTGTGAAATTATTCAAAGGGCATGCAATTGTGGAAGGAAGAAAATCACCAAATTCCTTGTATGATGAAAAACTTGCTACTTATACTTCAGATGATGAGTTTGATCATGCAGCAGCTGTAGGATTCATTAAATTATGGGGACTGCCAACAAAAGTACAAAGCATTGTGGAAAATAACAAGAAGGTGACTGTGTGAAAAAATTATGGGGTGGCCGATTCACTAAGTCTGCAGAAGAATGGGTAGATGAATTTGGAGCTTCCATTTCTTTTGATCAAGAATTAGTGTTAGAAGATATTGAAGGGAGTGTTGCCCATGTGGCAATGCTCTCTAAAACCGGCATATTAACAGAAGAAGAAGCAGAAAAAATTAAGACAGGCTTATTACAACTTAAAAGTAAAGCAGAAAAAGATGAGTTATCATTCTCTGTTAAGTTGGAGGATATACATCTTAATTTAGAAAGCATGTTAACAGATTTAATTGGACCTGTAGGTGGAAAATTACATACAGGTAGAAGTAGAAATGATCAGATTGCCACAGATATGCATCTTTATTTGCGAAAACAGGTGAAGGTCATTGTAACACTTCTTAATGAATTGCAAACTGTTTTACTAGAGAAGGCAGAACGACATATTGAAACAGTAATGCCCGGTTATACTCATTTACAGCGTGCACAGCCTATCTCGTTTGCACATCATTTAATGGCATATTTTTGGATGTTCGAAAGAGATAAACAAAGATATCAAGAAAATCTTAAGAGAATTAATATATCTCCTTTAGGTGCAGGAGCGCTAGCGGGTACAACATTCCCAATTGATCGCTTTTATAGCGCAGAGCTTATGGATTTTGAGGGTATTTACGAAAATAGTATGGATGCAGTTAGTGACAGAGACTTTATTATAGAATTCTTATCTACTAGTTCCATTCTCATGATGCATCTTTCACGTTTTAGCGAAGAAATTATTCTTTGGTCCTCTCAGGAGTTTAAATTTATTGAATTGGATGATAGCTACTCTACAGGTAGTAGCATTATGCCACAAAAGAAAAATCCTGATATGGCAGAATTAATCAGAGGGAAAACGGGAAGAGTATATGGAAATCTAATGGGCTTATTAACTATATTAAAAGGATTACCTTTAGCTTACAATAAAGATATGCAGGAAGATAAAGAAGGTATGTTTGATACAGTCAAAACAGTGATTGGTTCTCTAAGAATTTTTGCTGGTATGATTGAAACAATGAAGGTGAATACGGATGTAATGGAAGAATCTACAAAAAATGATTTTTCTAATGCAACTGAATTAGCAGATTATTTATCAAACAAAGGCATGCCATTTAGAGAAGCACATGAAGTAGTAGGAAAATTAGTATTATATTGTGTGAATAAAGGTTGTTACTTGCAAAACTTATCTTTAGCAGAATTTAGAGAAGCAAGTGAATTGTTTGAAGAGGACATTTATCATGTCTTGAATCCTAAAACTGCCGTTCAAAGAAGAAATAGTGCAGGTGGTACAGGTTTCAAACAAGTAGAATTAGCAATAAACAAAGCAAAGCTATGTCTCAATGAAATAAAGGAATCCGTTAAATAAAACAGAGTATCCTTAAAGGATACTCTGTTTTTATTAAATTAAATTTAATTATGATAGCATTAACTTCTTACAACAAGAACATCACAAGGAGAGTTTCGTGTTATCCCCTCTGAAACACTTCCGATTATAAATCTTTCTACTGCATTAAGGCCTGTTGCGCCACATACTATTAAATCAGCATGGTATTTTTTAGCAACGTCTCGAGGAATTACAGCTTTTGGTGCACCATATTCTATTGCTTTAACAACATTTTCCACACCAGCCCTTTTAGCTTCCTTTTCATATTTGTTTACTAATTCATTTGCAAATTCATCTGTTTTAGATGCAATAGCCTGATCGTATGCTGCAACTGTTGCAAAAGATCGAGTATCAATAACATGTGTAATGATTAATTTTGAATTATTTTCTTTTGAAATAGAGAGCGCCTTCTCAAAGGCTTTTTCACCGTGATCAGAGCCATCTACCGCTACTACTATATTTTTATAGCCTACCATCATAAGAAATCACTCCTTTAATCATATATATAATTATATTCTATATACCCTTTCCTGAATAAGTTTAACTTTCATTCGAAATAATAATTATGCAATATGATTCAAAGATTTGTCACATTTTTGATAAATCAGGATACTACCATAGAAGGATTCTCATTCCTACTAATGGTAGTTTTAATTTATGGAAAGGGGGATGGTTATGGGAAAGCAACGAGAAAATGAAAATGGGACTTTTTCATTTGAGGAACAAGGTATGCAGGAAATAACAGCACAAGTAATGGGTGTGTATAATGATGGAGCAATTGATTCTGTTTATTTAAAAGAGAAAGAAGGATTACAAGAGTAAAAATAAGAAGAGATGTCTTATTTTAGGACATCTCTTCTTTATAATTATACAATTTGATACACTATATGGTCTAAAAAGGAAGTAATTAATTATTTAACCAATAATCTGTAATTCTTTAGGGAATTTTGTTAATACTTCAATTCCGTCTTTCGTTACATACACGTCATCTTCTATTCGAACACCAGCTACATTTGGAACATAAATCCCTGGTTCAATTGTATACACCATTCCTTCTTGGAGAAGAAGAGAATTGGTTTCCGTTAAAGATGGAAATTCATGAACACTCATACCTAGGCCATGTCCTAGTCGATGAGGGAAGTAGTCTCCATATCCTGCCTGTTTAATGATATTACGAGCAGCCAAATCGATCGTTGAGCAAGCTACTCCTGGTTTAGATGCTTCAATAGCTGCCAGTTGTGCTTTAAGGACTGTATCATATATTTCTTTTTGTTTATCTGAAATATCCCCATATGCAACTGTTCTAGTAATATCGGAACAATATCCGTCAACAACTACACCTAAATCAAATAAAACTAAATCGCCTTTTTTTACAGCAGTCTCACCTGGTGTTCCATGTGGGGAAGCCCCATTTGCGCCAGTGAGCACCATAGTAGAAAAGGACATTTTAGCAATACCTTTTTTCTTTAGTTCGTATTCAATTGCTGCTAAGATTTCCATTTCGGTTTTGCCTTCTGCAATCTGGCTACATCCGAATTCTATTGCATAATCTGCCCATTTACATGCTTCTTTTATTTTAGATAATTCATCTGAAGATTTAACCATTCGTAATTTGTTAATGGTCTCTTCTACTGCAATAAAGGTATTAATTTCGGGAAACGAAGCTTGGATTGCATTATATCTAGAAACATTCATATGGTCATTTTCTAAGGCTACCTTGCATGTTTTGCTGATTCTAGCATTCACCTTTTGCTTAATTTCATCCCAAGGATTTTCCGTATCGCGATATCCAATAATATCGTATTTCCATCCAGCTTGTATGGCATCATTTTTTTCCATTGAAGGGCAAACAAGGATAGGCTCTTCCTTTGGAAAGATAATTAATGCTAATAATCTTTCATGTGGATCACTATAAAAACCGCTGAAGTAAAAAATATTATCTGTTGAAGTTAAAAAAGTAAAATCAATTTCTTCCTTTTTCATCCATTCAGATAATGCTTCTATCTTTTTCAAGTCATAACCTCCATATTTTGCGCTCTTTTTAGTAAGAGCTATATTGACATTTATTTAATATCCATTATTAGCTTATCAACATCGTCCATACTTGTAAATGGCTAAGCAATGGTTGAAGATATCATTGTTTTCTTTGCTTTCTATCATTTTTTAGAGTTGTCCGCATAGAATGACAACAAGGAGGTTGAAACAGAATGAATAAAAATAGATATTTATTATGTATTTTATTAGGTGGTGTACTTTTATATTATGGTGTTCCTAGGCTTTCTCCTTTTGCAAATGGAATAGAGGGGATATTTTCTATTACTTGGCTTCTCTTTGCATTATTTGTAATGGCAGGAAATCTAACTGCCTTACTATATACACCGAAAAAACAGCGCCAAAATAATAGTAGGTCAACTAAAAAGGTTCAAAGAAAGAGAAGAATCCATTATTACCAGTAAGAAATGGAAGTCATGATAACCTGTGCAAAAACACAGGTTAAAGTGGCTTCTTTTTTTATGGGTAAGGACAGATAGCTATTAATAAAAGGTAAACTTGGAGATTTAATTGAATTCATCAGGTGATTGCAACTATAATAAAGATATATAGCTTTAAAGATGAGTGCTTTTATAAGCGAATACAGGATATTATGACAGTTCGTTCTGTCATAAAGGAAGATGAATTTTATAAATTGAAATGTATGAAAAGAGATGGCGCCGGATTTCGGCGTTTGTGCTTTTTAAATAGAGGGTGATATTTTGGCGACGAAACATGAGCAAATATTAAATTATATTGATGATCTTCAAGTAGGAGAAAAAATATCCGTACGACAAATTGCAAAAGTACTTAATGTCAGTGAAGGCACGGCCTATAGAGCGATTAAAGAAGCGGAAAATAAAGGCTACGTAAGTACAATTGAAAGAGTTGGAACGATTAGAATAGAACGAAAAAAGAAAGAAAATATTGAAAAATTAACTTATGCAGAAATAGTAAATATAGTTGATGGCCAGGTTCTTGGAGGAAAGGCCGGCTTACATAAAACATTAAATCGATTTGTTATTGGTGCTATGAAACTTGAAGCAATGATGAGATATACAGGGCCAGGGAACCTTTTGATTATAGGAAATCGTGTGAGAGCACATGAACATGTATTAAAGGCTGGTGCTGCAGTATTAATAACAGGTGGATTTGATACAGAGGAACATGTGAAACGTTTAGCAGATGAACTTCAGCTACCTATTATATCAACTAGTTATGATACCTTTACTGTAGCAACTATGATTAACCGTGCTATTTATGATCAATTAATAAAAAAAGAAATTGTATTAGTAGAAGATATTTTAACGCCATTAGATAAAACGATCTACTTAAAATCGTCAGATGATGTTGCCTTATGGCATAGTTATAATAAAGAAACACTGCATGGTAGATTTCCAGTAGTGGATCAAAATATGAAGGTCCAAGGTATGATTACTGCAAAAGATATCATAGGAAAGCCTATGGATATGACCATTGATAAAATTATGACAAAACAACCAATGACGGTTAGTGGTAAAACAAGTGTTGCTTCTTGTTCTCACATGATGGTTTGGGAAGGGATAGAGGTCTTGCCTGTAGTAGATGATGCTAATAAGTTAGAAGGAATTATTAGTAGGCAAGATGTGTTAAAGGCCCTCCAAATGAATCAAAGGCAACCACAAATTGGAGAAACAATTGATGATATTGTTACAAAGCAATTGGTCCTAACGAAAGGGAAGCCAAAAGGGGAAACTACCTTTACTTGTGAAGTATCTCCTCAAATGACGAATCATCTTGGTACTATTTCATACGGAGTGTTTACTACAATTGTATCTGAAGCAGCTAACAGAGTGCTAAGAGGATTTAAAAAGGGTGATTTGGTTGTTGAAAATATGACCATTTATTTTATAAAACCAGTGCAAATGGATAGTGTAATAGAGATATCGCCAAAGATTCTTGAAGTAGGAAGAAAATTTGGTAAAGTGGATGTAGAAGTTTTTAATCAAGGGAGACTTGTTGGTAAAGCGATGATGATGTGTCAATTAATAGACCGTCATTAAAAATAATCTTTTAGGAGGATAAAATGAAGCAACAAATCTTAGAAGCAATAAAGGCGAATGACACCATCATTATTCACAGGCATGTTCGTCCTGACCCTGATGCCTATGGTTCACAGGGAGGATTAGCAGAAATTATTAAAGCATCTTTTCCAGCTAAGAAAGTATATACAGTTGGTAAAGAAGAGCCATCTTTAAACTTTTTAAGAAGATTAGATGAGATTGAAGATAGTGTTTATCAGAATGCTCTTGTTATTGTATGTGATACAGCGAACCAGGCAAGAGTCTGTGATCAAAGATATAAACAAGGCAAGATGTTAATAAAAATCGATCATCATCCTAATGATGATCCTTATGGAGATATAGTGTGGGTAGATACTACTGCTAGTTCAACTAGTGAATTAATCTATGAGTTTTACTTATTTGGTAAGGATAAGGGATTAAAAATAAGTAATGAAGCTGCTAGATTACTATATGCTGGCATTGTAGGAGATACAGGAAGATTTCTATATCCTAGTACTTCTAAGAAAACATTTAGCTATGCTGGTGAACTAATTAATTATTCTTTTTCTAGAACAGAAATATATGACCAAATGTATGAATTAGAGCCCAATATTGTTAAATTAAGTGGGTATGTGCTCCAAAATTTCGAAGTGCATGCAAATGGAGTAGCTGCAATGAAATTATCAAAAGAGGTATTGGCACAATATAATGCAGTACCATCTCAAGCATCCTTACTTGTAACAACTTTAGGGAATGTTAAAGGGATAAAAGCATGGGTATTCTTTATTGAAGAAGAAGACCAGATTCGAGTTAGATTACGTTCGAAAGGCCCGGTTATTAATGGAATTGCTAAAAAGTATAATGGCGGAGGTCATCCTTTAGCATCTGGTGCGAGTATTTATAATTGGAATGATGCAGACTCTGTCATTCATGATTTAGAAGAAATATGTAAATAACCAAAAACACCAAAGAAAAATGTTATATAACAAAGTAAATCAGTGATTGGAATGGACCAGTCAATACAATTTTATGAAGAAAATAGAAGGGGGCTTCCTTTAATGCCCCCCTCCATCCATAATAAAAAATAGTAGTAAATTTAATTAACTAATAGATAGTTAGTCTGCAAATGTAACACTTAGTTCCACATGAACGGTTGTATAAATGATTAGTTCTGTCACTTTAAATTTATAACGTTTTTTATCAGAAATAACTACTTTATTTTCGATTGATTTTTTGAGTAAAACACGACTTTTATAAACCATATCTAGATCTTTGGCTATTATGGCTGTTAAATCTTCTTTTATAGCATCTTCCATTTCTAAAGCATTAAATGGTTTAATATTATATTTTTCTTTATCTTTACTATTAATTTTTACAATAAGATTCTCAACTGTTAATTTTTCTTCTGTTGATTTATTTTGCTGTGAAAATTCTTCTTGCCAGATTTTCTTTTCTTTTTCCAAATCTTCAATTGTAGCTTTTTGTGTTTTTATTTCTGTACTATATCTTTCTTGCCAAACTCCAAAGATAAACACAAAGATACACCAACTAATGATTCCCCCTATGACCATCCCTGCAAAAATTCGTTGTACAGCTGGATTTTTATAATACGGAGGTATTCTCATTTTATATATACTCCTGAGTTATCCATCTAATTATGGTGATACCAGTATGAGCTCCCCCAAAGGCCGAGACGATTAATAGTATTTGTTTGAATAAATCTTTTGTCCCAGCATCATAAATCCCTTTCTCAATAGTATCAATTGCATCGAATGTTCCACCAATCGCTGTGACAATTGCCCAAATTTTTATCATACCAGATATTCTAATGATTTCCGTAATAAGCGGTTTTCCTGTTAAAAAGGCAGCTAATCCACCTAAAAGAGCTCCGCCAAGTATTACTCCTAGTGCGATAAAATAGCTTTCTATAAAGGTAGGGAAAAAGGGTTGTTGGTTCATGAACTTTTCTCTCCATTTTCTTTAGTTTTAAAGGATAGGATAAAGTATGCTTATATATAAATATGGACAAGACGGTTGAAATATGAATACTTTGAAAAATAGAAAACTACTAGTGTGGTAAATAAAGATAGAACATATTTTCTTTTTTTTGCATATACAACTATAATGAAGAAAAAACGGTAGCACGATGAAAAGATATTTTGAGAAAAAATCGGCTTGAAAAGTGGTGGAAATATGTCATTTGTACATCTTCAATTATCTAGTGCTTATAGTCTTCTATCGAGTACTATTTCTATTAATGAGTTAGTTAAAAACGCCAAAGAAATGGGTTATAGCGCAATAGCTTTAACGGATCGTAATGTTATGTTTGGCGTGTCTGCATTTTATAAAGAAGCTTTAAAACAGGGAATTAAACCAATTGTGGGATTAACAGTGGATGTAATTAGTGAAACGGATTTAGAAAAAGCATATCCATTAATACTCTTAGCAAAAAATAATAAAGGATTTTCTAATCTATTAAAAATTTCAAGTGCTGTTCAGACAAAAAACCAAAAGGGAATTCCTGTTAAGTGGTTAAAAGCATATTCCGAAGGACTTATTGCGATTTCTCCAGGTAAAGAAGGAGAAGTTGAATATAATATTCTTCATGAAAATAAGGAAAACACAGAAAAAGCCATTTATTTATGGATGTCTATTTTTGGAACTAATCAATTTTATTTATCTATACAAAGACATGGAATACCTTTAGAAAATAAATTAAATGAACAAATTACCCAGCTTGCAAACGAAAAAGGTATAAAAGTAGTGGCAACTAATAATGTCCATTATTTAAAACAGGAAGATCACATTGCTTATGAATGTCTGCTTGCAATAAAAAATGGAGAGAAATTGGATGATAGGGAGCAAAATGAATGGCAAACTGATCAATACTATTTAAAAAGTAAGCAAGAGATGATAGATCTATTCAGTGATGTTCCAGAGATTTTAGAGAACACTTGGACTATTGGACAGGTGTGCCAAGTAGATTTAGGAAATATCGCAACAACCTTACCGAAGTACCCTATAACTAATGGAAAAACGGCTGAAATTTATTTAAAAGAATTATGTTTGGCAGGATTTAAAAAACGCTACCCACATGCACGAGAAAATTATTTGAAGCGTCTAGAATACGAATTAGCAATTATTAACAAAATGAATTATAATGACTATTTTTTGATCGTTTGGGACTTCATGAAATTTGCAAACGAAAATGGTATTTTAACTGGCCCAGGAAGGGGTTCAGCAGCTGGCTCAATGGTTGCCTACGTCCTCTTTATTACAGATATAGATCCTATGAAGTATAACCTTCTTTTTGAAAGATTCCTCAATCCTGAGAGAATCTCTATGCCAGATATCGATATTGATTTTCCAGATAATAAACGGGATAAAGTCATTCAATATGTAAAAGGAAAATATGGAGAGTTGCATGTTGCACAAATTATTACATTTGGGACACTAGCAACAAAAGCTTCTTTGCGTGATGTTGGAAGAGTGTTTGGACTTTCCATGAAAGAACTAGAAGGGCTTACTCGATCTATTCCTTCTAAATCAGGAATTAGTCTAAAAGATAGTTATCGAGAATCCAAAAAGTTACAACAATTTGTTGCTGAATCAACAAGGAATAGAAAAATATTTGAAATAGCTTGTAAAATCGAAGGACTTCCTAGACATTCATCTACACATGCTGCAGGTGTTGTGTTAAGTCGTAAACCTTTAGTTGATATTATTCCCATTATAAAAGGAAATGAAGATATATATTTAACCCAATATAGTATGGAATACTTAGAGGAAATGGGATTGTTGAAAATGGATTTCCTTGGTTTAAGAAATTTATCTTTAATAGAATCTATTCTGGAGATAATTTATAGTTCAACAAAGGAAAGAATTGATATCCGAAATATTCCTTTAGATGATTCGAAAGTGTTTGATTTATTAAGTAAAGGTGAAACAACTGGTATTTTTCAGCTGGAATCTGATGGAATGCGCAATGTTCTAGAGAAGTTAAAACCAACTGAATTTGAAGATATAGTAGCCGTAAATGCTCTCTATAGACCGGGGCCAATGGAAAATATTCCTCACTATATTAATAGAAAGCATGGGAAAGAAGCTGTAGATTATTATCATACTGATTTAAAAGAAATTTTGAACAGTACATATGGAGTAATTATATATCAAGAGCAAATAATTCAAATTGCTTCTAAAATGGCTGGGTTTTCGTTAGGGGAAGCAGACTTATTAAGAAGAGCTGTAAGTAAAAAGCAAAAAGAAGTATTAGATAAAGAAAGAATACATTTTATAAAAGGTGCAAAGTCAAAAGGGTATCAAGAAGAAACGGCGAATGAAATATATGAGTTGATTGTGCGATTTGCTAATTATGGTTTTAATAGAAGTCATGCTGTCGCATATAGTATGATTGCTTATCAACTTGCTTATTTAAAAGCAAATTACCCTGAGTATTTTATGGCTGCATTATTATCTTCTGCAATTGGAAATGAAGGGAAACTACTTCAGTATACCAGTGAGTTAAAAAAGATGGGCATAGAACTTTTACCGCCTTCTATTAATAAAAGTTATTTCTCATTTCGTGTAGAAAATAAAAAAATTCGTTATAGTTTAGCCGCTATTAAAGGGATTGGAGGAAACATATTAAAGGAAATCTTCAGAGCTAGAAAGCAAAAAGTATTTGAAGATTTATTTGATTTTTGTTTGAGAACTTCTCCTAAAATAATTTCGAGAAAAATCTTAGAAAGCTTAATTTATTCTGGTAGTTTTGACGAATTTGGTTTGGATAGAGCAACGTTGCTTGCCACAATAGATGTAGCAATACAACATGTCCAATTAGTACATCCAGATGATCAAGATCAAAGTGATTTATTTAGTGAAGATGATTTCTTTTTTAAACCAAAATATGTGGAAGTAGATTCCATGAGACAAGAGGATAAGCTAGCATTAGAAAAAAGTGTCTTAGGATTTTATTTATCAGCTCATCCGGTTTCTATTTACAACGAATATATGGAAGCACTTCAAATAACAGCTTTAGGTGATATGAAATCAGGTAGTAAATATAATATGATTGCTTATGTGACAGAGGTTACTAGTATACGAACAAAAAAAGGAGAACCAATGTCTTTCATTCGATTAAGCGATCAAAGTGGAGATATGGATGGAGTCGTTTTCCCGATTGTATATCGCAAAGAACAGGAAAAACTTCGTACTGGAGAAATTATCTATTTAGAAGGCAAATTAGAAGAACGTAATAAGAAACACCAAGTTGTTGTTCAGGTTGTTGAAAAAATGAATCAAAAAGTCCAAGCATTGCCAACTAAATCACATAAGCTATTCATTAAAGTGATGAATGAGCAAGATATGGAAAAAAATAAAGGAGATATATTAAAAATAATTAAAGAATATCCAGGCTTCACTCCAGTTATTATTTATATTGGAGATTCAGCAAGAAGTATTCTTTTAAGTGATGAATATAAAATTTTTCCAACTGCTGAATGCCTTGAAAAATTAACTATTCTACTAGGTTCTGATCGAGTTATTTTAACAGAATAACTTTACAACTAAACAAAGTTGTTATATTGTTTAATAAGCTAACTGGTCAGACCACTAGTCTAGAACATGGTGGATTTTTCCTTTTTAGCTAGTAATGAATACAGCCTAATGGCAACGAAGTGAGTGATTAGATAGGTGAATGAGTCCGCTTCTAAAAATTCCAAACTATATGTGGATATAGTAAATGATCTCCGAAAAATGATAGACGAAAATGGATTGCAACCTGGTGACAAACTTCCTTCAGAAAGAGTATTAAGTGAGACTTTCAATGTTGGTAGGTCTTCTATTCGCGAAGCACTAAGAGCTCTTGAATTGTTAGGTCTTATTGAAACTAGAAAAGGGGAAGGGACATTTCTCCGAGATTTCGAAGGTCATAATTTGGTAGAGCTAATTAGCACGTTTATTTTGCAAAATGACAAAGCAAAAAAGGACGTATTGGAGACAAAGAATTACATTCAGTTAAATGCTTTATGTATTGTAATGGTAAAGATTTCAGAAAGTGAATTAGAGGATTTAAAAAGCTGGGTGGAGCAAACCACTATTAATGAAAATGAGTTCTTTTCTCGAATCATTAAACTAGCAGATAATTTCTTAATTCATCGTATATGGACAATTTTAAATGATTATTACCATTCATTAACTTTCCCTCGAAATAATTGGAAAAAGGAAGACTTTACGCATATCCTTAACGCATTAAATAATAAAAATCAACAAGAGTTATGGAAAATGTACGAGGAGATTAAAAAACGAGCAGAAAGCTCTAAATAATAATATAGTGAATGAAAATTATTAACGCATAAAAATGGATAGAAAGACAATATTTTTGATTTTAGGTCGAGAAATATAAATAGTAAATGTGTTTTACACATCTTTATTAAGTCTATTCAAGCGTAATTAATGGGGAGGGCTTCATATTGATTAAGGGGATATTTTCTAAATCAAAAAAAATGAAATATGCAACATTACCTTCTGAGTTATCAAGAAATGAAGTACCAGAAGGAATAATGACAAAATGCTCGAACTGTAAAAAAATTATGTATACAAGAGAGTTGCAAAAAAACCTAAAGGTTTGTTTTAACTGTGGCTTCCATTTACCAATGAATAGCAAGGAAAGAGTAGCTAGTATTATTGATGATTCTACATTTTTGGAAATTAATAGTGAAATAAAAACTGGAAATCCATTGGATTTTCCTGGTTATGAAGAAAAAATAGCTGGCGATATAAAGAAAACAAATATGAATGAAGCTGTAGTTACGGGTATTGGTGATATTAATGGAATGAAAGTAGTACTTGCTGTAATGGATTCCTCATTCCGTATGGGAAGCATGGGTTCAGTAGTAGGGGAAAAAATTACACTTGCTATTGAAAAGGCAGACGAACTTTCTGTACCATTTGTGATATTTACAGCCTCAGGTGGAGCAAGAATGCAAGAAGGTGTTCTCAGCTTAATGCAAATGGCAAAAACAAGTACTGCCTTGAAACGATTTAGTGATAATGGCGGTCTTTACATTACAATAATGACACATCCTACTACAGGTGGAGTTTCGGCTAGTTTTGCTTCACTTGGTGATTATAATTTTGCTGAACCAGGTGCGTTAATAGGTTTTGCTGGAAGAAGAATTATTGAACAAACTATTGGTGAAGAGCTTCCAGAGGATTTTCAAACTGCTGAATTTTTATTGAAGCATGGTCAATTGGATGCGGTGATACCAAGGGGAGAATTAAAGGAGAAATTAAGTTTAGTTCTAGAAATGCATCAGACTGGTGGTGATTCTGAGTGGTAGAATTAGATTTTGATAAACCAATTAATGAGCTGAAGAGTAAAATTAAAGAGCTTAGTGATTTTTCAAGTAAAGCCGATGTAGATTTAAGTACAGAGATTGAAAAGTTAGAAAAGCGATTGGAAAAACTAGAAAGTGATATTTATTATAATATGAAACCTTGGGATCGAGTACAAATTGCCAGACATCCTAATAGACCTACAACACTTGATTATATTTCCCAGTTGTTTACAGACTTTTTTGAGTTGCATGGTGATAGAGGATTTGGTGATGATGAAGCTATTGTTGGTGGTATTGCAAAATATAAAGGCTTACCGGTAACAGTCATCGGTCATCAACGAGGAAAAGAAACAAAAGAGAATATCCGCCGTAACTTTGGAATGCCCCATCCAGAAGGCTACCGAAAAGCGTTGCGTTTAATGAAACAAGCAGACAAGTTTAATCGTCCAATTATCTGTTTCATCGATACAAAAGGCGCATATCCTGGGAAAGCAGCAGAAGAAAGAGGACAAAGTGAAGCAATAGCTAAAAATCTCTTTGAAATGGCTTCTATGAAAGTACCAATTGTCTGTATTGTAATTGGGGAAGGTGGAAGTGGTGGAGCACTAGCTCTTGGTGTTGGTAATCATATTCACATGCTGGAAAATTCAACATATTCTGTTATTACACCAGAAGGAGCAGCTTCTATTCTTTGGAAAGATGCTGGACAAGCTAAACAAGCCGCTGAAAGAATGAGAATTACGGCACCAGATTTAAAAGAATTAGAAATCATTGATTCAATTATTAAAGAGGTACGAGGCGGAGCTCATCATGATATAAAGGAGCAAGCTCTCCAAATCGATGATGTACTATATCAGTCTTTAAAAGAATTAAGGTCGATGTCAAAAGAAGAACTAGTAAACCATCGATATAATAAATTTAAAAAAATGGGTGCTTATTTAAATAATTAACTACCCCAAAAAAAGATTCAAATTTTGTATCATATCCACTTTTTTGGGCGATACTATTTGAATCTTTTTTATGTAGTATTAATAGTAGAAAAAATAGGAAGAATGCATCTTAATATTAATATATTCCTGTAAAGTCCTTGAAATTATTGCCTTAAGAGGTTTAAAATGGACATGTATAGGAAATTAAATGAATAAATATAGACAAATGCGTTATTTTCGGTTTTTGCTGATTATTCCGTCTTTTATTTTTTTTACATATTAAGTTGAGATACAAAGTTCTTCATGATATGTTAGAATTGTTTATGGAATAAATGTTTAACATTTGATTCATAAGTAATTTTCTTATGATATTTAAATGGTTAGCTATACATATCTTTTATATGTACAATTTGTGAAAAATGTTGCAGAATGATAATTTATTATATAATAGTATATGTATATTTTGCTACATAGTGTGTATAGATGAACTTATGAGGTGATTATTTTGACAGTAAAAAGAATTGGCGTATTAACAAGTGGTGGAGACGCACCAGGAATGAATGCTGCAATTAGAGCAGTAGTTCGTAAAGCAATTTACCATAACGTAGAAGTTTATGGAGTGGTTGGAGGATATGCAGGATTAATCAGTGGTAACTTCAAGAAATTAGAAGTTGGTTCTGTAGGTGATATCGTTCATCGCGGAGGGACTTTCCTTTTCTCAGCACGTTGTGAAGAGTTCAAAACCAAAGAAGGACAACTAAAAGGTATCGAGCAACTTAAAAAACATAATATTGATGGTCTTGTTGTAATTGGTGGAGATGGCTCTTATATGGGAGCAAAAAAACTTACTGAACAAGGATACCCTTGTGTAGGTGTACCAGGAACAATTGATAACGACATCCCTGGAACAGAATTTACAATTGGTTTTGATACTGCTCTTAACACAGTAATTGATGCTATTGACAAAATTCGTGATACAGCTACTTCACATGAAAGAACATTTATCATTGAAGTAATGGGTAGAAACGCAGGAGATATCGCATTATGGGCTGGGCTTGCTGGTGGTGCAGAAACAATTCTAATTCCTGAAGAAGGCTTTAAGTTAGAGGATATTGTAAATCGTCTAAAAAGTGGGCAAGAACGTGGTAAGAAACACAGTATTATTGTTGTAGCTGAAGGTGTAGCTAGTGGTGTTGAAATTGGTAAATTAATTGAAGAAAACACTGATTTTGATACAAGAGTATCTGTTCTTGGTCATATGCAAAGAGGTGGTTCTCCAACTGCAGCTGACCGCGTATTAGCTAGCCGTTTAGGTGCATATGCTGTTGAACTTCTTTTAGAAGGTAAAGGTGGTAGAGCTGTAGGTATCGAAAAAAATCAATTAGTAGATTATGATATCATTGAAGCTCTAGGTCGCAAACATACGATCGACAGTAATCTATATAAACTTTCAAAAGAATTATCTATTTAATAATTAAAGGTTGGAATTTATGACAGCTACTTTATATGTATGCAGTAGAAGGGTCATAAATTCCAATTGATACATCATATATTTTAATCGGAGGTTTTTTTTAATGCGTAAAACGAAGATTGTATGTACTATAGGTCCTGCAAGTGAAAGCGTTGAAAAATTAACGCAACTAATGCAAGCAGGAATGAACGTTGCTCGTCTTAACTTCTCTCACGGTGATTTTGAAGAACATGGAGCAAGAATTACAAATATCCGTGAAGCTTCAGAGAGAACTGGAAATAACATTGCAATTTTATTAGACACAAAAGGTCCGGAAATTCGTACAAACAATATGAAAGATGGTGCAATTGAATTAGTTGCAGGAAATAATATTATTGTTTCTATGAAAGAAGTAGAAGGTACAACAGAAAAGTTCTCTGTTACTTACGAAGGATTAATTGATGATGTTCAACCTGGAAGTAAAATTCTTTTAGATGATGGCTTAATTGGACTTGAAGTAACAAGTATTGATAAGGCAGCAGGAGAAATACATACAAAAATCTTAAACACAGGTACTTTAAAGAATAAAAAGGGTGTAAACGTTCCAGGAGTATCTGTAAAATTACCTGGAATTACAGAAAAAGATGCTAATGATATTCGTTTTGGTATTGAACAAGGCGTTGATTTTATTGCTGCATCATTCGTTCGTCGTGCTTCTGATGTTTTAGAAATTAAACAATTGTTAGAAGATAACAATGCTTCTCATATTCAAATCATTCCAAAAATCGAAAACCAAGAAGGCGTAGATAATATTGATGAGATTTTAGAAGTTTCTGATGGTTTAATGGTAGCTCGTGGAGACTTAGGTGTAGAAATTCCAGCAGAAGAAGTACCTTTAGTACAAAAAATGTTAATTAAAAAATGTAATACACTAGGGAAACCGGTTATTACTGCTACACAAATGCTAGATTCTATGCAACGTAACCCACGTCCAACACGTGCGGAAGCAAGTGATGTTGCCAATGCTATTTTTGATGGTACAGATGCAATCATGCTTTCTGGAGAAACAGCAGCTGGAACATATCCAGTAGAAGCTGTACAAACAATGAATAATATTGCTTCTAGAGCAGAAACAGCATTAAACTATAAAGAAATTCTTTCTAAACGTAGCAAGGATTCAGAACATACAATAACTGATTCTATTGGACAATCTGTTGCACATACTGCATTGAATTTAGAAGTGAAAGCAGTAATTGCTCCAACTGGTAGTGGACATACTGCAAGAATGATTTCTAAATATCGTCCTGAAGCTCCAATTATTGCGGTTACTTATGATGAAAAAATTCAAAGACAACTAGCATTAGTATGGGGTGTATATCCAAGACTAAGCACTAAATCACAATCTACAGATGAAATGTTAGATATTGCTGTACAAGAAAGTGTAAATAGCTCTATTGTTACACATGGTGATTTAGTAGTTATTACTGCAGGACTTCCAGTAGGTGAAGCTGGTACTACTAATATCATGAAAATCCATGTAATTGGTGATATCATTGCAAAAGGTCAAGGAATTGGCCGTAGAACTGCTTTCGGTAAAGCTGTAGTCGCTAAAAATGCAAGTGAAGCATTAGCAAAAGTTAAACCAGGTTCTATTTTAATTACAAATGCAACAGACCGTGATATGGTATCCGCAATAGAACAATGTAATGCTTTAATTGTTGAAGAAGGCGGATTAACAAGTCATGCAGCTGTTGTTGGTTTAAACATTGGTATTCCAGTAATAGTTGGTGTTGAAAATGCTACTAGTATCTTAAAAGATGGTCAAGATATTACAGTAGATTCACGCAGCGGTTACGTTTATAGTGGACATGCAAGTGTTCTATAATTAACAGATATTCTGTTGATTAAATAATTTATAATAGAAATCCTATTGCCGTGCTCAATATGAGAAAATGGCAATAGGATTTTTCTTTTTCTTGTTAGTTGATAAGGAAAAAATAATGCGAGGACACAATAATTAATGTAATATATAGGAAGTTACTATAAAAATTTTCCAGATAATTAAATAATATACATAGGATTTGTTAGCTGGATGTGAAATGATGTTTGAAATTAGGTAAGTTGGTTAGTTTGGCATATAAACAAATGGTTATGTTTAAATAATGATCCCATATGAAGAAAGGCGATCCTGATGATTAATCTATTTAGGAAATGGAATACATTAAGAAATCAAATATTATTTGTATTTCTGACAGTAATGCTGTTTGTTCTCCTTTTTGTAAGTATCTTAATTTTTAATCAAGTTTCTTCCTTATTGAGAAATAATGCAGAGAAACAACTTCAACAAGTGGCAGTAGAAGCAAATGGACGCATCGAAACGTTATATAAACAATTAAACATGACATCCAAACTAGTGGCAACCAATGAGGAAGTACAGCAATTACTAACAAAGGAATACCGAAATAAGCAGGTGAATTTTTATGAGAGACAAGAGCTTATGAGTATAGTGAATACCATTACTGCTAATTCTGATGGCATTTTTTCATTTCAATTGTTTAATAGTAAGCGAAAGCGTATTTTACCATTAGGTGACGCAAATCTTATAACAGAGCCAAAAGATGATTGGATTAAAAAGGCAAATGACGCAAAAGGGAATCTTGTTTGGATAGGAACAGATCCAAATGATAAAAATTATTTTTTAGTAATTCGTAGAGTTAATCTGATGAATCGTAGCTTTGCAAATGGTGGTTATCTTTTATTTTATATTAATAGAGACTATTTTCAACTTGCTAATCAAGTACTAAAAAGTGATACTAATCAATATTTTATTTTGCAGGATCAACAGAATGTCCCGATTATCACTAACTATCATGATTCTAGTAATATTTTAATGCACAATAATAGAAAGATAGTCTATATAAATGAGAAGGAATTCATTGTTACGCAAAATTATTCTAGTGTAACTGGATGGACTTTGTTTATATTAACTCCTATTGATACCCTTACAGAAGGTATTACTGTATTACGTACAAGCATTATAATAGCGGGGATTATTGGAGTTATCTTCTTTCTAGTATGTTCTTTCTTTTTATCTAATATGATTACAAGACCTATTATTCGACTGACAAATACGATGAAACTTGCTGGGGATGGCTCTTTGGCATTAACTCCTAATATGAATTCTATAAGTGAAATAAATGAATTAAATAGTACCTATAATCAGCTTGTAAAGGGAACGAACCATTTAATTCAAATGGTATATCAAAAGGAAATTATTCGTAGTAGAAGTGAATTAAGGGCATTACAAGCACAAATTAACCCACATTTTTTATTTAATACGTTAGATGCCCTTCATTGGTCATTAGAGGAAAAGGATGAGGAAGAATTATCCGAACTTGTAGTACGAATGTCCAATTTATTTCGGTATACCATTTCCCGTTCTAACGAGGATGAATGGGTAACTATTATAGAAGAAATAACACATATAGAAGATTATTTAGAAATAATGAAAATGAGATTTGGAGAAGAATTAAAGTGGAATATAACCCTTCCTAATTTATATGAAAACGTAAAAATTCCTAAGTTGTTGATACAGCCATTGGTAGAAAATTCAGTGTTACATGGTGCGGAAAATAAGATTGGTAGCTGTAATATTGAAATAATAATAGAGCCAGTTGAAGAGAGTAATTCAATAAGGATGATGGTGAAAGATGATGGGATAGGGATGAGTAAACAAAAGTTGAAAAA
>DATMFU010000315.1:0-10492 GCA_035556015.1 Niallia sp.
TTAAATTGAAGTGGTACTGCTTCATCAAATTGAGCCTGCATCACTTTTGCAAGTGTCTCATTTGGAATTAAATCAGAAGCTGTTCCTTGGAACTGTTCTTCAAAAGTCGTTTCTGTCATTAACGCGGCGCCTTCTGCAATCTTTTGTATACGTTTATGGATTTGAACGACTTGTTCTTTTTTGGGTGCACGTATTAGGTAAGAAACCTCTGCATAAGGTTGAACAACGTTTGGTGATGTTCCACCTGTATGAGTCACAGCATAATGAACTCGTGCTTCTTGTATAATATGTTCACGTAAATAGTTCACACCTACATTCATAAGCTCTACAGCATCCAATGCACTTCGTCCAAGATGTGGTGCTGCAGCTGCATGGGCACTTCTTCCTTTAAACTTAAAAACAGCTGCATAGTTTGCTAATGATGTGAAATTAAATGTGGAGTTAAAGAAGTTCGGGTGCCATGAGATGGCCATATCCACATCGTCAAAAATACCTTGTGTAGCCATATGCGCTTTACCCGATCCATTTTCCTCAGCTGGACATCCATAAAAACGAATTGTAAATGGCGCATTTGTTTCCTCTACATATGCCTTCGCCGCAACTGCAGCGGCAAAAGCACCAACACCTAGAAGGTTATGTCCACAACCATGGCCAGCTCCACCTTCTTGAATCGGACTGTATTCTGCTTTTCCGCCTTCCTGACTTAAGTAAGGTAATGCATCATACTCTCCTAAAAATGCAATCACTGTCGGACCATCACCGAAGCTTCCCATAATAGCAGTTTCCAAATTTGCAATGTTTTTCTCGACGTTAAAGCCTTCAGCTAGAAGTGCTTCCTCCATTGCGTGAACAGCAAATTTTTCTTGGAAATGTAATTCGGGGTGTTCCCAGATTTGATCACTTATAGATGTAAAGAAATTTTTCTTTTCATCTAATAATGCCTTTACATTGAATTCTTTCAATCCACTCATGCTGATTGCCCCCCTACATTCTCGTCTTTTTTGACAATCGATAGAATCGCAATCACACAGACAATTGAAATCGCAACTAGCAACCAGACAGCCGCATTATATGAACCATCAAATGCATCAACCATAAATCCAATAAGTGTTGGTGTTACAAATCCTGCAAGCTGTCCGCCTGTATTTGCCATCCCCATAGCTGAACCAGCGTATTCTGCAGGGATTTTCTTTAAAATAAAGGACGGAAGTAGTAAAACAACGAATGTCATAACAAACGTCACAATACATTGGTAGATGATAAATAAAGTGATTGAATTTGCATTAAACATAAGAAGTAAAAATACTGCTAATAAAAGTGCAAAAAAAGCACCTATATATTTTGAAATTTTCAAATCAATTTTATCAATAATGTACCCACTAAAAAACATGGATAAAATCATAATAAATCCTGGGATTAGTTGTAGCCCACCAATCGAAAGTAAATCAAGTCCGCGTACATCTGTTAAATACTTTGGTAACCAGGAATTCAATCCCCAGTTGACAGCGTAAATTGTGAAATAAGAAAGAACTAAACTCCACATAAATGGCATTTTAAATAGTTTTCCTAATATCCCTTTTATATTAGGAGCACCTTCTGTTTTTACTGCCACTCTATCTTTCGGGACAACTTTCCAATATAAAATAGCAATGATTACTCCTATAGCACCTGCAATTACAAAAAATGCCCGCCAACCAATTGACATTAAAAGAACTGCAGAGATGATTGGCACTAACATCGCCATAATAGCACTTGAAGAAAGCATAATGGACATAACTTTACTTCGCTCATTTTCAGGATAATACGTTGTAATTAGTTTTGATGCAGAAGGTTGGAATCCACCTTCTCCAATACCAAATAAGAAACGAATAACTAAGAGAATTCCTAGTCCCCAAGCGACAGCAGTTAAACCTGTAAAGATTGACCAGACAATAACTGCTAGTAATAATACTCGCTTAGCTCCAAATCGGTCTGCTAATATCCCCCCTGGTAATTGCATTATGGCATATCCAAGGAAAAATGAACTTAATACTAACCCTGTTTCTGTGTTTGTTAATGATAAATCTTCTCCAATATATACGACGGCATAGTTCATTAAATATCGGTCAAGGTTACCTAATGCCCATCCTAAAAAAAGTAAAACTAGTAATGTACTTCTAGTTTTTTTCTCTAAAATTGCATGTGTCATATAACTTCCCCCTTTGACGTATTGTTCGTTAATTGTTCGTTAATTATATTTCGTTTTTTTCTTAATTACAAGAAATTTTTTCGAATTAACAGAATTTAGTAGATGAAAAAAAGCACTTTCATTAACATGAAAATGCTTCCTTAGACGTATTTTTTATGAATAGTCTGGCCACTTTATTTTAAAATTACTTAAAGTATTTTAGTTATTCACTCACTTAACTTATATAGTTTTGCTGATCGTCCTCTAGTATTTCTATTCTCCATTCCACAGTATTGTACAAGACCAGCAGATAGTAACTCTGACAGTATCCGTTGCGCATACCGGTCTGACATTTCTAGCTCCTTAGCCAATGTTTTGGCGTTAAATGTCTCTATCTTTAATTCATTTAGTTTAGCCTCTATTTTGCTAAATATCTTAGGGCTAACTGACGTATTTTTAAGTTTCTCTATAATCTCCATATTTTGAACTCTGCTAGAGTATGTAATTTGCGGCGAATCTTGGTTAAACTCAGTGATTGTACCATCATCACCCATGATCATGATGCCATTAATACCTTTTTCCGTTACATGCTCAAGCGCTCTTTGTGCAAAACTTTCTGCATAATAAACGGTCGTTGCATGTCCTATCCCGACCATTGCAGGTTGTTCTGTTTCAACTTCTAAACGATGTATCATTTCAAAAATTGTATTAATATTGCGCTCTACAATACCACGAGAGCTAAATAAAATGTACCGTCCATTACCTTCATCAATGAAATAACCATCTATTTTTTCACAAATTTGCAGTACCAGTTTTTTTAAATTTAACTGAATAAAATGAATACCATATCCTTCTGCATTTACCTTTTTTAAGTGTTCAAAATTATTAACTTGAACAATTAATGCGGTTGTTTGTGTTTCTTTATAATAAAAGGTTCGAACCTTTTCATTAAATAATTGCAATGTATGATAAATATCTTGTTGCATTGGACCTACCCAATAAACAGGGATTCCCATCTGCTTTAGCCTCAGTTCTATAGAAGGATAAGCTGTAATAACAATATCAATTTTCTTTTTTTGCCAGAGTTCCAAATGATAGTCAATAATTTCTTCAATTGAAGTTTTTGGATCGAATCGCTTTACATACAAGTTCTCTAAGAGCTCCTCTAACTTAGTAATCCCTAATAGATAGTCCTCCTCTAGTATGTTTAATGCATCTATGCTTACATTTTTGGCCAATTCACCAATTTGGTGACTAAGTTCTAGGATTCCTCTGTAAAACGAATTAACTGAGATATGAATAAACTGCATTCTCTCCCTTGAAAAGTGCTTTGACTGTTGAGCAATTGTGTATGGAATATTACCTGAAAATAACCAAAAATCAACTTCCTGATGGTGTATTTCTAAAATATCTATAGTCTCATGGGCAATATTGTAGGGTAACCCAATAAACGTTAAGTCGTTCTTTATTTGTTTAACATAAGATAATATTCTTTCTACAGAACGTTCAGGTCCTATAACTCCAACCTTAAACATATTCTCACCTTCTTTTATTCATTAATTCCATTGTCTCACACGATGTATAAGATTTCACTTTATTAAAATAGCCTCAATAAGTAAAAAGAGATAAGGAGTAAATAGACTAATAAGCTTTTCATTTCATCACTCAAAAACAACCTATGATAAGTTGTATGGCTTTTGCAACAGCTAACACTGGCTCCCCATTTGGAGCAAATTAATTAAGTTCCAATAGACCTAGACTATTGATATTATATTTTATTTATAGTTTATTAAATTTTATTGAAAATCCATAAACTTTGTCGATAAATTGATAGTAAACACGAATTGGACTTTATATTTAAAGGAGTATCATCAAAAATATGCAAAAGGAAAAACGATTATCCAGACAAATTCTTTCCATCATTATTGTCTTACTCATTCTATTATTAGTAATGTATATTTTTTCAATGTTCTATAATTCAAGAGAATCTGTAAAACAAGCTATTGGCGAGAGAACGGTAGACATAGCAGAAAATATGTTAAATTATATCGATGTTGAACAATATAAAAAATTAGCAGAAAGTCCAGTCGAAGATGATTTATATTGGGAACTGAGGAAACAATTAAATGAACTCCGTGAAATAAACGGTGTTTTGTATGCGTATACATATTTTGTTCCCGAAAAGGGTGAAGACGTGACATTTTTAGTGGATGGCATGCCAACAGATGATAATGAAAATGCAGCAGCATTAGGTGAGACATCTGGGTCCACTACTTATGAGCATTTACAAAATGCTATTGAACACGGTTCCTATTATTCTAATTTATTAAGTAGTGACTTTGGTAAATATATATCTGGTACCATCCCAATGAAGGATGCAGATGGTAATGTGGTTGCTTTTCTTGGGGTAGATATCGATGCATCATACACGGATGAGGTTAGCTCGAATGTGGCACAGGATATTGTACCAAAGATCGGAATTATTTTTTTAATCCTCGTCCTAATTGGCTTGTTTATTACTTACCGTTATGTAAATAGAGCTTTAAAACCATTAATTGTATTAAAAAATGCTTCCGTACAATTGGCAAATGGCGATTTAAAAAATGTCGATGAAACCCTTTCTTCACTAAAATTAAGGAACAATAATGAAATTGCTATTTTCGCAAGCACATTCTCTCAAGCACTTAGCAGCTTGTCTGAATCTTTATTGAACTTACAAACAAAATCAAAAAATTTAGAGCAAGTTGTAAATGATTTAGATCATACTGCTTCACTTGTTAGTGAATCGAATAATATTATTACCGCAAGTGTTGTTCAAATTGCTGCTAGCAGTGAACAGCAGGAGGTAAGTAATAGTGAAGTAAATTTAGCGATGAACGAAATGACGATTGGTATCCAACGTGTTGCAGATACAACTTTAGAAATGTCTGAATCATCGAATGACATGAAGCTTTTAGTAGAGACAAGCGTAGATTACACTAAACAAGTTGTATCACAAATACAAAATATGGAGGCATCCGTACTTCATACAGAAGTATACGTACGTGAGATGGGCGAAAAGTTTAATTCCATTAAAGAAATGGTTTCTGTAATCACTAGTATTGCGGATCAAACTAATCTTTTAGCTTTAAATGCAGCAATTGAAGCTGCTCGCGCCGGTGAAGCAGGTAAAGGCTTTGCGGTTGTTGCTGATGAAGTTCGTAAGTTAGCAGAGCTGTCTAAAAATTCAGCAGACGAGATTCAAACTCACCTAGAAAACTTCCTTCAAATTAGTAATAAGGCATTAATAGAAATGGAACATAGCACCGATCAAGTTAAAGCAGGCAACGAAGCAGTTGAGCAAATTGGTGATAAGTTATATCAAATCTTAGATGTTGTCACGGAAGTGAATTCGAGGGTTCAAGATGACTCCGCTGTTATTGAACAAATGTCTGCAAGTTCTGAAGAAATATTAGCTTCCACAGAAGAAATTCAAAAGCTTGTTGCGAATACATCTAAACAAACAAGCGAAGTTGCAAGTTCGTCAAATATTCAAGTAGAAATCGTTGAAAAACTTGCCGAAGTTGTAAAGCTACTCGATACAACCTCAAAAGAAATGATGCAAGAAATAAATAAATTTAAATTTTAATTAACCTAGTAGAGGAGCTGTCCAGAAATCTGTTTTCTGAACAGCTTTTTTTAATTAATTCTACTCATCTTGTAGTAGAAATCACTGCTCTTAGCAATTAAAATTTAGACCCTTATTGAGCCACGGAAACCTCTAGCAGCATAATAAGAATCTGCTCCATTATGGTACATAAAGACAGTATTATAGCGTTTATCGCAAAAGATGGCCCCTCCTAGTTTTCGAATATCCTCAGGAGTTTTCACCCAGCTCGATGTTTTCAGATCAAAATTCCCAAGTTTCTGCAACTCTCGATATTGTTCTTCTGTTAACATCTCGATTCCCATTTCATTAGCCATATCCATAGCACTGTTTTCCGGTTTATTTTTCTTTCTAGATTCGAGGGCATCGCGGTCATAGCAAACACTTCTGCGACCTTTAGGACTTTCCGCTGAACAATCACAAAAAATATATTCGTCCAATTCTTGATCATAGCCAATCACATCTGGTTCACCTTCAGTTCTTTCCATTTCGTATAGCGACCATAGTTTTTCAGTATTTGTTACTAACTTTTCTTGTACTTTTACCCACGCTAGACCCTCATGACGATTCATGTATTTCTCAAAACGTCCTTTTAATGTACTAAGTATTTCTTCACTTTGTTCTTGTGACAACTCTCTTTTTACATTACTCAATTAAATTTCCTCCCTAATGTTTAAAGGTCCTATTTTCATTACTTCATCATTACTACTTTTAATCGCATATCCTTTGTTTACTCTACATGGTTTCTTATAAGTATTTGAGTAAGGAGTCTTATATCATCATTAATATAGTATTACGATGCCAATTCCCAAGCAATTCTTATCCTCGGAGAAGCAAGATCAACGTCACAACTATCTACTCGTTAGCCTATATTCGCCCCCTAATCTTAGGGCAAACACAATGTTGGTAAGGGAGCTTGACATGTCCCATTTGGCTAACTACTATACGACCATCATAAATTTTCTTTAGACCCATCTCTTAACCATTTCCCTGTCAATGTGTTAGCCTTTAACATTTCTACTGGTGTGCCTTGAAATATAATTTGTCCGCCTAGTTTTCCCCCTCCCGGACCTAATTCGATTATCCAATCGCTCGCGGCAATAAAGTCTAGATTATGTTCAATCATGATCACGGTGTTCCCTCTGTTTATAATATTTTGAAATACTTTTAAAAGTGTTTCATTATCTTTTTTGTGTAGTCCTAAGGTTGGCTCATCTAATAGATAGATTTCCCCTTCATTTTGTAAATGGCTTGCTAGTTTTAACCGTTGAATTTCTCCTCCACTTAATGAACTTGTCGTTTGTCCTAAGGTTAAATACCCTAATCCCACGTCTTTTAGTGTGCTAACTCTTTTTATGATCTTTGATTTATTAAAAAAATCTATAGCCTCGTCTATAGTTAAATCTATTATCTCTACTATATTTTTACCTTGATAGCTATACTTTAGCGCTTCATCTGAATATCTATTACCGCCACACGCTTCACAGGGAATAGTCACTGGATCAGCAAATGCGACCTCTGGTGTGATTTCGCCTTTACCTTTGCAGATTGGACATGCTCCCAAGGAATTAAAGCTGAATAAGCCTACTGGTTGTTTTGTTTCTTTTGAGAATATTGAGCGAATATCATCCATTATTCCCATATATGTTGCTAAAGTAGAACGGTTGGAGACTCCTATGCTTCCATGCCCTACCACTATGGTTTCTGGATACAGTTCTGTAAAGGCTTCTAACATTAGAGTACTCTTACCTGATCCAGATACACCACATATAGAAACTAATACATTTCTAGGTATATTCACACTTATATTCTTTAAGTTATTATGACTTGCCCCTTTTATTGTGAAATAATTTTTTACTTCTCTTGGATTTTTATTTATTTTTAACTTATGGTTGATTGCTATTGCCGTTGGGGTGTTTTTCAACCCTTCCAGTTTTCCTTGATAAACAACCTCTCCCCCGTTTATACCTGCCCCCGGTCCCATCTCAATTATTTCATCCGCTACCTTAATTACTGATAGATCATGTTCAATTACAATGACAGTATTATATTGGTCTTTTATTGCTTTTAGCATCTGAATTAAAAGATCTACTTCTTCCGGATGCAGTCCTGCGCTTGGTTCATCAAAAATGTATGTAATGTTGTTTAGACTGCTCCCCAAATGTCGCGCGATTTTTACCCTTTGAGCTTCTCCACCAGACAAGGTACCCATATTTCTTGATAAACTTAAATATCCTAGACCCATGTCAATTAATTGTGTGATATGTGGGATAGCTTGTTGTGCTATTGATCTTCCTATAGGATTATTGATGTTCTTTAATTCTTCTAGTAAATCTGAAAGCTCTAAATGATTGTATTCTGCTATATTTAATCCATTTATTTTACATTCTAAAACTTGTGGATTTAGACCAGAACCTTGGCAGATTGGGCATAGAATTCGAGTTGATACTGCAAAAATGTCTTCTTGTGATACTTCTCTTAGCTTTGAGATATCTCGATTGATATATAGACGCGTAAATCTAGGCAATAATCCATCCCACTCGTGAGGTTGAGGTCCATTTTTTGTATGAAATGGTGCATAGACTTTTTCACCTTCTGGGGGGCCATATATCAACAGCTGAAGTTCTTCTTCAGAGTAGTCCTTAATGGATTTATCAGGATCAAATAATCCTCCAGTCATCATCCATCTACCTTGCCAACCTGAAGGCGATAAGGGTTTGAATTTTACTGCGTACTCTCGGAGTGATTTATTGTAATCAATCAACTTATTCAAATCTGGCGCTACTACCTCCCCAAATCCACTACATTTTGGACATCTACCAAAAGAACTTTGACTTGAAAAATCATTGGCAGAACCTATGGAGGGACTGCCTATTCTCGAGAATAATAGTCTTATTAATGGATTAATATCCATATAGGTTCCTACCGTTGAGCGGGAGTTGCCTCCTATGGATCTTTGTTCTATCACTACAACCGGGCTTAAGTTTTTCATAAGTTCGGCGTTGGGTCGTTCAAATCTCGGCATTTGATTTCTTACATAGAGAGGATAATTCAACGTCATTTGCCGTCTACTTTCTGTTGCCAATGTATCAAAAACAACTGAACTCTTTCCAGAACCTGAAAGACCAGTAAAAACAATAATTTTTTCTTTTGGAATGTTTAAATCTATATTTTTTAAATTATTTTCCTTAAGCCCTCTTAAAATAATCTCATCTTTAATCTTTGGCATCGAATCATCCTTTCTCATTCTATCAACTAAGAACTTGCCTCTAGATTTTAGACAACACTAATTCGTTATAGATTGCAATCTTTATTCTCAATATTTATAAAATTGAGCAAATTATATACAATCCTATTTTATTGTTTTATCATTACTTGTAATGCACGCTATTCCAATAATACAGCTAAAAATGTAAAGGAGATTTGATTTGACATGAAGCATATTTATACAGGAAAAACAAAAGATGTTTATGAATTAGAGGATGGCAACTACCTCCTTCAATTTAAAGATGATGTTACCGGAGTTGACGGTGTATTTGATCCAGGTGCCAATTCAGTTGGATTGACAATCGAAGGTGCTGGACGTGCTGGACTAAAGCTAACAAAATACTTTTTTGAAGTATTAAAAGAAAAAGGAATCCCAACTCATTATGTTGATGCCGATATCGAAAATGCGACAATGACTGTAAAACCGGCTGAAGTTTTTGGAAATGGTCTTGAAGTAATCTGCCGCTACCGAGCAGTAGGAAGCTTTTTACGTAGATACGGATTATACGCTGAAGAAGGGCAACCACTAGATGCTTTTGTCGAAGTGACAATTAAGGACGATGAGCGTGAAGATCCACCAATTAGCGAAGATGCATTAGATATGCTTGGTATCTTATCTAAAGATGAATATAAAGTATTAAAAGAATTAACTCAACAAATCGGAAACGTCGTTAAGGAAGAACTAGCGAAAAAAGATATTGAGTTATATGATATTAAATTTGAATTTGGTCGTACAGGAGAAGCTAAACAAATTGTTCTAATTGATGAAATCTCTGGTGGCAACATGCGTGCTTATAAAGATGGAGAATATATCGAACCATTAGAATTAGAAAAATTATTCTTATAATATACAAAAAAAAGCCTCCATTTTTAATGAGGAGGCTTTTCCCTTTACCTACTATATAATTGGCTATAACTAATTACGCATTAATGCGCCATTTGGCTTTGGTAATTCTTGAGGTACTATTTGATTCATTTTACAAAAATGTTCAAAAAATTGTTGTGCCAGCTCTCTTTCTTGTGGGTCACTTTTCAACGATATGATATCAAGTAAAATTTGAGCCATCCATATATTATCAAAATAACGATATTTGCCTGTATTCCATGTCATTTTTTGAGGCGACTTTTCATTTATATAGTATTTCCAGAAAAGCATCTGATCTGATTCCTGTTCTGTAAGTTGGAGTCTATATTTTGAATGCGCCGGAACATTTCCATCATCACAAAGCTTACCAATAAATTCTTCATTCACCATATAGACGCCTAAGATTCGTCTGTCTTTTTCAGGCATGTCGGAATCAACTGCTGTTAACAAAACAGCGCTATTTTGGTGCAAGCGGATAGGCTTGTTTGGCTTCCCTTTGTTATTACCGCTTTTAATTTCACCTGAGAAAACACTCCACTCTGAAAAA
>DATMFU010000316.1:0-3585 GCA_035556015.1 Niallia sp.
AAAAGCGAAAGATGAAGCAGCTTTAAAGTTTGTGGAATCTTTAGGGAAATTTCGAGGATTTAAACGGATAAATGGCGCTACGATTGAAGTTTAAGCATAAGTTTGATGACATGAATAGTATCAATTTCTTATCTCATAATAAAAGAACGAGGAGGGATAAATCATGGCAAAAAGAACAAAGAAAAATGATGCGCAGCAAAAGAACAAACAAGGATTTAATGCTAGTAAGCAGGACTCTGAGTTTTCAACTGAATTTGGTAGTGCCAAGGCTAATCAGGCACATAAGGAGAAAGCAAAAGAAATCAGAGCAAAATATTAGTTACTTGGGCATTTGAAGGAAAAAGGATTTCTTAATTAAAGGACTAAACAGGCATATGTTTAGTCCTTTTAATTTTTGTGAAGTAGTAGCTAAAATAACTTGAAATCTACAACTTTACGACATAATGCGAAATTTTATACGAAATATTTCCCGAGAAATGTTTAATTTTGTTAAATGAGCAAAAAATGCTGTAAGGCACTAACTTCACATTATTTGCGTGATATTGATCGGAGTAAAGTGTTGAAATAACAAAGTTCAAGATTCACTAATCCCCATGTTAATTCAAATCACCCTGCTTATTCATAAATAATTGTCTCCTGTTTACTTAATTCAATAGTTTCGATAAATTTTTCGATTGTTGGTGTTAAGAAAGTATCGTTTCTTCTAACGAAGACAGTTTTTATCTTACTGTATTTCTCCGGTAGTTTATGAAATCGGATGTGTCCATTCTTTTCCAAAAGTTCAACTTCTGACTTTGGTACGAATGCAATGCCAAGTCCCATAACAGTACTTCTCAGAATCGTTTCTAATGTACCGAATTCCATTATTTTTTTGGGAGTAATGTTTTGATCGCGATACCATTGTGCAAGGCGTGCGCGGTAACCACAACCTTTGCTAAAACATAAGATAGATTCCTCTTTAATTTCCTCTAGAGTGGATGCATGGGAACTAGAAATTAAAACGAGTTCCTCTTGAAATACTTCATGGGACACTAAGTCGGGATGAAAGTCTAATTCTGTAATGAAAGCGCCGTCTAACTTATGATTTAATACTTCCTCTACTAAATTTTTAGTAACACCAGTAAAGATAGATACATCAACATCTTTATATTTTTTAATGTAACTAGATAGAATCTTTGGTAGATGTATAACGGTTTCGACTGTACCAATTTCTAATTTTCCAGAGGGCTCTTTATTTGTTTGGACTGCTTTTTTCATTTCTTCTGTTAACGATAATATCTTTCTACTATAGGTTAATAGTTTTTTTCCTTCTGGTGTTAAGCTCATACCCCGAGAATGTCTATTAAACAAAGGTGAACTCATTTCAGTTTCTAATTTGCGTATTCTAGATGTAACATTTGATTGTACATAATTGAGCTCCTTTGCAGCTTCGGTGATCGTTCCTTTTTCTGCAACCAATTGAAATATCTCTAAGTCTTTTAATTCCATCACTTATTCTCCTCTATATATTCAGTAATTCTATGATATCACTAAAAATGATAGTGAATCATCACTATTATTCATTTTACTTGATATCGATAAAGTTAGATAATTGGATTTGTTATATATAGGGAGGGAGAAGGAAAGTGAGAAATAATGTTTTGTGGGGATCCTTTTTATGTTTTCTTGCGGCAGTTTCATGGGGAGCAATGTTTCCTGTTGCACACGCAGCCTTCAAACATATTGATCCTTTTTATTTTACAATCATTCGTTATGGAGCGGTTACAGTTATTTTGGTAGCATTGCTTTTGTGGAAAGAAGGGAAACAAGCTTTTCGATTTGAAGGAAAAGGATTACCGTTATGGTTCTTTGGTACAATGGCATTTACAATCTATAATCTTTTAATCTTCTGGGGTGAAGATATGATGGGTGAATCAGGGGTTATGGTTGCCTCCATTATGGAATCCTTAATGCCGATGATCTCCATTGTAATTGTATGGATGATTTTTAAAAAACGTCCTCATTTATTCACATTAATATGTGTAATTGTATCATTAATTGGAGCGATCTTAGTTATTACAAAAGGGGATATAAAAGCTTTTCTAAGTGCCACAAATAACTTTATTCCTACTATTCTTATATTAGTAGCTGTTATTGGTTGGGTTATTTACACAATGGGTGGAAGCGAGTTTAGCAGTTGGTCAGTTTTACGATATTCAACTTTAAGCTGTTTACTTGGAACCATTACGGCAGTGGTCATTGTAGTAGGAGCTACAGTATTTGGATATATATCAATCCCAACAAAAGAGGTTATGATTGTAACAAGTCCACATTTAATCTTTATGATTATCTTTCCTGGACTTATTGCACTGCTCGGTTGGAACGTTGGCGTAAGTATTTTATCACCAATTAATGCACTTTTATTTATTAACTTTGTACCCGTTACGACACTCATAATCTCCATTTATCAGGGGAATAATGTAACGATTTATGATATTTTAGGAACTGTTTTTATCATTATTTCACTTGTGGCAAATAATATTTTTGTCAGAATGCAAATGAAAGGATACAAACAGCTTGTTCAAACAAATATGCGTGAACAAGTATCCCAATAAACTTTAAGTCTTGTTCTTACAGTTAATATTGTAAGAAGAAGACATTTTTTAATTTAAACCTATAAAGAGACGGAAAGAATTTTGCGCAGCTTATAGACGCTGGCTGCGGGTTCTGGAAGAGCTATCACTTATTAATCTGTTGCTTACGAATTCATTACTTGATAAATCCATATAAGATAATAAAACAACCCCCTTAAAGGGAGTTGTTTTTACAATACTTTCTTATAAATAATCTCTTCTTAATTCTTCAGGTGAGCGTGGGGAAATGTAACCCGGTGCAACATCATACACCGTTTTTGCCCCAAACTGTTTTTCATTATTTAGGCGATAAGCAGCTCTTGCGTAAGCTACTAATACGCTTGATGTAAATTCAGGATTACTGTCCAGTTTAAGTGAGAATTCGTAAATTTGCTTGTGGCCCGCTCCTGTATTTCCACCACGGATCACAAATCCACCATGTGGAGCTTTTGAGTGGTCGCGTTTTAACTCATCTTCTGAGATGAAGTTGACTTCTGTGTTGTATTCAGCAAAGTAGTTTGGCATTGTTTTGATTTCATGTTCAATTGCTGCTTGATCTGCACCTTCTTCTGCAACAATATAGCAAACACGATTGTGCTTTTCTGCAGTTGATAGTTCAGGATTTTCACCGCTACGTACTTTTTCGATTGCCTCTTCAGATGGAATAGTATATTGTACACCACTTTTAACACCGGTAACTCTTCTTACTGCATCTGAGTGACCTTGGCTAAGACCTTTTCCCCAGAACGTATAGTTTTCACCATTTGGAATAATTGCATCTGCCATGACACGGTTGATCGAGAATAGGCCTGGATCCCATCCTACTGAAATAATTGCAGTTGTATTATTTTTTGTTGCAACCTCATTTACAGACTTATAGAACTCAGGGATTTTTGCATGTGTATCAAAACTATCTACAGTGTTAAACATACTTGCAAAGTAGGGAGTTTGTTCAGGTAGGTCAGTTGCAGAG
>DATMFU010000317.1:0-25377 GCA_035556015.1 Niallia sp.
ATGATTTGTGAATTAACTGGTATGGATGTGGCCAATTCTTCTATGTATGATGGAGCAACTGCATTAGCAGAAGCAGGAATGCTTAGTGCAGGTAGTACAAAACGGAAAAAAATTATCGTATCAAGTACCACTCATCCAGAAGCAAAAGAAGTAGTCCGTACGTATGCAAAAGGACAAAATTTAGAAATAATTGAAATTCCATATAAAGATGGAATTACAGATTTGGAAGCATTAAAAGAACAAATGAATAGTGATGTTGCAGCAGTTATGATTCAATATCCTAATTTTTTTGGCAGAGTAGAACCATTAAAGGAATTAGAGGAAATTATTCATGAACATAAGGCCCTTTTTGTAGTTTCAAGTAATCCATTAGCGTTAGGAGCATTAACTCCTCCTGGTAACTTCAAAGCAGATATAGTCGTAGGAGATGCACAAGTATTTGGCATTCCGATGGCATTTGGAGGGCCACATTGTGGTTACTTTGCTGTTACTTCTAAATTAATGCGCAAAGTACCTGGAAGATTAGTTGGTCAAACAGTGGATGAAAATGGGCAAAGAGGTTTTGTTTTAACCCTTCAAGCTAGGGAACAACATATTCGTCGAGATAAAGCAACATCAAATATTTGTTCTAACCAAGCATTGAATGCATTAGCGGCATCAGTTGCCATGACAGCACTCGGCAAACAAGGAGTAAAGGAAATGGCAATCGCCAATATCCAGAAGGCTCATTATGCAAAAAGAAAATTTGAAAATGCAGGTTTTGAGGTAGTCTTTGCTGGACCATCATTTAATGAGTTTGTCATTAAGTGTAATCAAGAAATATCAACTATTAACCATACATTACTAAATCAAGGTATTATAGGTGGTTATGATTTAGGTCGAGATTTTAATGAATTAAAAAATCATATGTTATTAGCTGTGACGGAATTAAGAACGAAAGAAGAAATAGACCAACTTGTTGCAGAAATGGAGGATTACCATGCTTAATCAAAATCAGCCTCTTATCTTTGAAAATAGTACTCCAGGAAGAATTGGATATAGTTTGCCTGAAATGGATATTGATACAGTAGAATTATCAGAGCTTTTACCAGATGAATATATCAGAGAAAATACTCCTGATTTACCAGAGGTATCAGAGCTTGATATAATGCGACACTACACAGCTCTTTCTAAAAGAAATCATGGACTAGATTCAGGATTTTATCCTTTAGGATCTTGTACAATGAAATATAATCCAAAAATTAATGAAAATGTAGCAAGATTTAGTGGGTTTGCTCATATTCATCCATTACAAGAAGCCTCATCTGTACAAGGTGCATTGGAGCTTATGTATGATTTGCAACAACATTTAAAAGAAATAACCGGAATGGATGAAGTCACTTTACAACCAGCTGCAGGTGCACATGGGGAATGGACCGGGTTGATGTTGATAAGAGCATATCATGAGTCAAATGGAGATAGCAATCGTACAAAAGTGATTGTGCCGGATTCTGCTCACGGTACAAATCCTGCTTCTGCGACAGTAGCAGGATTTGAAACGGTGACAGTAAAGTCAAATGAAAATGGCTTAGTCGACATTGAAGATCTTAAAAGAGTAGTAGGTCCTGATACTGCTGCTTTAATGTTAACAAATCCTAATACATTAGGTCTTTTTGAAGAGAATATAGTAGAAATGGCAGAGATTGTTCATAATGCAGGTGGGAAATTATATTATGATGGAGCTAATCTAAATGCCGTTCTTTCTAAAGCAAGACCAGGTGATATGGGATTTGATGTTGTCCATTTAAACTTGCATAAAACATTTACTGGACCTCATGGTGGAGGTGGTCCTGGTTCTGGTCCTGTAGGAGTTAAAGTCGATTTGATTCCATATTTACCGAAGCCAGTCATACAAAAAGATGGCGATGAATTTGTTTTGAATTATAATAGACCATATTCTATTGGAAGAGTGAAACCTTTTTACGGAAACTTTGGAATTAACGTGCGTGCATACACCTATATACGTTCCATGGGTCCTGACGGATTAAAAGCTGTAACCGAGAATGCAGTTATCAATGCTAATTATATGATGAGAAGACTTGCTGATTATTATGATTTACCATTTGACAGACATTGTAAGCATGAATTTGTTTTAAGTGGTCGAAGACAAAAGAAACTTGGTGTAAGAACACTTGATATTGCTAAAAGATTATTGGATTTTGGTTATCATCCGCCTACTATTTACTTCCCATTAAATGTGGAAGAATGTATCATGATTGAGCCGACGGAAACAGAGTCAAAAGAAACATTAGACAGCTTTATTAATGCCATGATACAAATTGCGAAAGAAGCAGAGGAAACACCTGAAATTGTTCAGGAAGCACCACATACAACTGTTATTGGTCGTTTAGACGAAACATTAGCCGCTAGAAAACCAATTCTTCGCTATACAAAGTAGAAAGTAGTTCAGAAAAATAAAAAGCTGATGCATAGGCATCAGCTTCTTTATATAATAGAATCATTATTTTTTAGCTTTCACTTTTCCAGACCATTTTTTGAAACTGCCTTCTAACATGGTTAAGTCTTTATAACCTTTACGATATAGAAATTGAGCAGCTCGGCCACTCTTCATTCCGTTTTGGCAATATAAGTATACCGGTTTATCTGGGCGAATTTCACTTTTTCTCATCTTTAGTTGTGAAAGTGGAATGTTTCTTGCACCAAGTACATGGCCTGCATCAAATTCGTTTGGTTCACGAACATCTATTAATTGTGCCTTTCTGTAACCTTGGCGAAACTCATCTTGTCCTATTGTTTTCACAATTCTACGTTGATAAAGCCACATTATTACTGAATAAATGATAAATGCGACTATTATGATGAGAAGCGTATAAATCGTTTGCAATTCTCATTTCTCCTTTCCATACCTTACAATAATTCTATTATATATATCAAACCATTAACTAGTAAAGTAAATCCTGTTTAATAATCAAAAAGTTTCTATATATGAAACGATTTACTTTTCAAATAATTTCATTATTGATAGACTTTAATTGTTATTAACATTTTTTAGTAAAGAGGGATTATTATGACAAGAGAAACATGGAGATTTATTGATTCTGGAAATCATTCTCCTTCTTTCAACATGGCATTAGATGAAGCTTTGTTAGAATGGCATGGAAAAGGTGAATTTCCTCCGATTATTCGATTTTATGGATGGAACCCTCCTACTCTATCTATTGGATATTTTCAAAAGGTAGAAAAGGAAATTAATATGAATGCAGTTAAGGAGTTAGGTCTTGGTTTTGTAAGAAGACCTACTGGAGGAAGAGGAGTATTACATGACGAGGAATTAACTTATAGTGTAATTGTGTCAGAGAATCATCCTAAAATGCCTAAATCAGTTACAGAGGCTTATCGAGTGATCTCAGAAGGTATATTAAAAGGCTTTCACCTTTTGGGTCTTGATGCATATTTTGCAATACCTCGTTCAGAAGAACAGAAAAGTACTTTGAAAAATCCCCGTTCTGCTGTTTGTTTTGATGCTCCAAGCTGGTATGAACTAGTTGTAGAAGGAAGAAAAGTAGCTGGAAGTGCTCAGACAAGACAACAAGGAGTCATACTACAACATGGTTCCATTCTTCTAGACTTAGATGAAGATAAGCTATTTCAATTGTTTAAGTATCCAAATGAGCGAGTGAAAGAAAGAATGCAGAAGTCCTTTAAAGAGAAGGCAGTTGCCATTAATAGTCTTACAGACAATCGTATTACGATAGATATGGCAAAAGACGCATTTAAAAAAGGGTTTGCAGATGGTCTTGGTATTCAATTAGAAGATTATCAATTATCGTTAGAAGAACTTGATTATGTTAATAAAATTGCGAAAGAAAAATATGAAAGTGATGATTGGAATTTTAGAAGATAACTCTTATAATATTTTTTTATTATGAGTTCATTCATTTATTACATAAAAATATGGTTTAGAATAACAAATTTTGGGTAATTAAGTTTAGGAATTCTAATAAGGAATTCCTTTTTTTGTGTCGAAAATTATTTTTTTGGAGTAGAAAATGTAGAAAAGTGAAGGCTGACAAGGAGTTTCTTAATTTTTAATAGTGCAAGTGGGAAAATAGGCTAAATAAGCATTTATTTATAAAATATCTATATATATCTGCTTATTACACCGTATTTTACTCATTTACTAGTTTGACAAATGATAGATTATACTTCTTGTTTTCTATATATAGTAATATTTTTTCTAAGTAGATACTATATATTGATTTTGTGTCTACGATATGATAATTTAAATATATTCCTAAGAATGGTAGATAACTAATTTAAATAAGTATAATAATTTTCATAGAAAAGCATCGTTTATTAGTATCTGTTTCCTGTTTAGAGATAGAAGTTATATGAAGGAGTTGTGCGTATGTCAGTATTAGTAGGACAAGAATATAAGATAGATGTAGAGAAACTTAATAAGGATATTGCTTTATTTCCAGAGGTGCATCCAATTACACCGGATATGAAGATTACTCATAAAGGTGTTTCTCGACTTGTCATGCTTGATCGCTATACCTTTAAGGATACAGAAAAGTTTACCTTGACGGCTGGTGACTTTGTTGTTTTAACGATTAAAGATGATCCGAAATTTCCGGCAAGAGGATTAGGTTATATTGAAGAGATAGATCATCTTGCAAATACTGCAAAAGTGGTTGTGGAAGAAGATTTTCGTGGCGTATTAGAAGGAGAAGAGGGAGAAAGCGGCGTTATTACACGATCCTTAGACGTTATCGAAAAACCTTTAGAAATTTATTATGAGCAAATTGCTAAAAGAAATGCAACAGGCCTTTCTTCTGTTGAAAAAACAGAAGAAAAGAGACAAGAATGGTTCACAAAGTTTTATGATGAACTAGTTAATTTGAATTTTATACCTGCAGGTCGTGTTTTATATGGTGCAGGTGCAGGCACGGATGTTACTTATTTCAATTGTTATGTTATGCCTTTTGTACAAGACTCAAGAGAGGGTATATCTGAACATCGAAAACAAGTGATGGAGATAATGAGTCGTGGTGGAGGAGTAGGAACAAATGGCTCCACTTTAAGACCGCGTAATACCCTTGCAAAAGGAGTAAATGGTAAATCTTCTGGCTCAGTTTCATGGCTAGATGATATTGCTAAGTTAACACATTTAGTAGAACAAGGTGGTTCACGTCGTGGAGCACAAATGATTATGCTTTCAGACTGGCATCCAGATATTGTTGAATTTATTATTTCCAAAATGCAAAATCCTCGTATTTTACGATTCTTAATGGAAAATACAAAAGATGAGAGCATAAAGAAACATGCTAAAGATAAATTAAAATACACTCCTCTTACGGAACAAGAAAAGTCTATGTATCAAGGAATACTTAATTATAAAAATATTCCTGGTCAAGGAGGCTTCACAGAGGCAACATTCCGTGAAGCAGAAGAAAAGCTTGCTAATGGAGGAACATACTCTGTACATCAAGCAGAGTTTCTAACAGGAGCCAATATTTCTGTGTGTTTAACAAACGAATTTATGGAAGCAGTAGAAAAAGATGAGGAATATGCACTTCGTTTCCCTGATGTAGAGAGCTATGATCAAGAGCAAATGCAGCATTATAACGAAGAATGGCATAAAGTTGGTGATGTAAGAGAATGGGAAGCAGAGGGCAATAAGGTAAGAATTTATCGCAAAATAAAAGCGAAAGAGCTTTGGAACCTAATTAATATATGTGCTACCTATTCTGCAGAACCAGGTATATTCTTTATTGATAATGCAAACGAAATGACAAATGCTACAAGCTACGGACAAAAAGTAGTTGCTACAAACCCATGTGGCGAGCAACCTCTTGCACCGTTTAGTGTGTGTAACTTAGCTGCTGTAAACCTTGCTGAGATGGCAGATAAGAAAAATAAGACCGTTAATTTTGAGAAATTAAAGAAGACAGTGGAAATTGGGGTTAGAATGCAGGATAACGTAATCGATGCAACTCCGTATTTCCTTGAAGAAAACAAAAAGCAAGCATTAGGCGAGCGTCGAGTTGGACTAGGTGTGATGGGACTACACGATTTGTTAATCTATTGTGAAACAGAGTACGGCTCTGAAGAAGGTAATGTGTTAGTGGATAAAGTCTTTGAAACTATAGCGACTACTGCATATCGAACATCCATTGAACTAGCTAAGGAAAAAGGAAGTTTTCCTTTCTTAAGTGCGGAATCAGACGAGGATCAATCTAAACTTCGTCAAGCTTTTATTCAAACTGGATATATGAAAAAGATGCCAGAAGATATAAGAGAAGATATTTTGAAATACGGTATACGTAACTCCCATCTCTTAACAGTTGCTCCTACAGGAAGTACAGGAACAATGGTTGGAGTTTCTACAGGGCTTGAGCCATACTTTTCTTTCTCGTACTTCCGTAGTGGAAGGCTTGGTAAATTTATTGAAGTGAAAGCTGATATTGTACAAGAATATTTGGATGCACATCCTGAAGTAGATCCGAATAATTTACCAAATTGGTTCATAGCTGCAATGGAATTATCACCTGAAGCACATGCTGATGTACAATGTGTTATTCAAAGATGGATTGATAGTTCTATTAGTAAAACGGTAAATGCTCCTAAAGGTTATAGTGTAGAGCAAGTTCAAAAAGTATATGAGAGACTATATCGTGGAGGGGCAAAGGGTGGTACCGTTTATGTAGACGGGTCACGTGATACCCAAGTGTTAACATTAAAGGCAGAGGAAAGTCATTTTGATGATGTTCAGCCAGAAGAAAAACAAACACCACATGTTGTACTAGTCAATACTATTAACGAACTAAAATCTACAAATGTGACAATTGGTTCAGAAGTTGGTGATACTTGTCCTGTATGTAGAAAAGGGATTGTGGAAGAAATCGGTGGATGTAATACATGTACCAACTGTAATACACAATTGAAATGTGGACTTTAATAATCATATAAGAAGACTAAGTGTAGTTTGTAAATAAAGTTTCTTCTAATTACATTGAATGGTTATACCCCTTTGGATAAGATTATCTAAAGGGGTGTTTTTTTTATAATAAAGAAAATTATCATCTTCGGTGAATTTAAAAAGGTTTGAGGCCCATAAATGGCTCAAAGTAGAAATAAGGGATAAATTTCAAGATGGCTCCCTATTTGGTGCTTCTTTACCTTTTACATGAACAAAAATGAATTGTTGGTTAAAAAGTTTTGCGGTTGTTTTTCATTTTGAAAGTGAACGATTTTTCCAGTTAGTCGTATTATAAATATATTATTATTGTATGGAGTAGATTACATGGATGAAAAGGATTTAATTCGAAAGGCTCAAAAAGGTGATACATTAGCCCTTGCGAAACTACTACAACAGAATTATTCATTCGTAGTAAAGTATTTAATGAAAGTGACCCTTCATCCACAAATTGCAGAAGATTTAACACAAGAGACGATGATGAGGTGTATTGAAAAAATTCACCTTTATAACGGTGAATCTAAATTTTCCTCCTGGCTCATTACAATCGCAACGAACCTTTTCATTGATCAACAGCGTAAAAAAAAGCGAGAGAAAAAGTGGGTAGAGCAGGAACAAGTGCTCCGAAAGATGAAATGGAATGTAGCTAATAGAAACGAAGAATGGACAGATGTAATTGATGTACTTGCCCAAATTAATGTAGACATACGTATGCCAATAGTATTGAAACATTACTATGGATATACATATGAGGAAATAGGGAAAATGATGGGTATTGCAGAAGGAACAGTGAAATCAAGAGTTTCAAATGGTTTAAAAAGTGTACGAAAGGGGTTGGCTGAACGTGAAGGAGAATAATTCAACAAACAGTAATTCTATGTTGGAGGATAAAGATGAATTAACGGCTAAACAATTATTTGATGGTTTAGAAAAACTGGATCAATGGAATCCAGTATCTACTCCTAATTTACAATGGTTTCAACAAAATATTGAATTAGAGAAAAAAAGAATACGAAAAAAACAATGGAAAGACCTCCTTACGTTTATCTCTGTTGCAGTTTTTGTGCTTTCCGTATTGATTGCTGTTGTTTATCGTCAGCCAATCATTTTTCTTTATTTTCAGTTGGTAGGTATTATCTTACTGCCCATAGCTTTTTACAAAACGAGAAAGAAGGTCAGTAAGGAATGAATACAAATGAACTAAGTAGCATACCATTTTGGTTATGGATAGTGATTGCACTCATTCTAATTTGCCAGAGTTCATGGATGTTTTGGGATGCACGGAAGAGAGGACATAATGCTTGGATATGGGGTTTGTTAGGCCTTATTCAATTTCCAACATATCTTATTATCTATCTTATTTTTGCAAGAAAAATATTTAAAAGAAAAATCTCAGGATCAAATTCCTGAGATTTTTTTATTTATTTATTTTTTTCGTGAGTGAACGATTAAACAAACGTAATCGTATTAAGGGTGAATAATCGATTTGGAGGAGAAAAATATGAATGAACTGATAAATGGAATCCCATGGGGAGCGATTGCGCCAATTCTTATTTTACAATTAATTCTTATGATAATCGCGTTATTTTCTTGTATTAAAGAAGAAAAAACGAACGGACCAAAATGGTTATGGATACTTATAATTCTCATTATCAACATAATAGGACCTGTGCTTTATTTCGTTGTTGGAAGGAGAAATAATTAATGGAGTTATTAAAAGTAAGTAATTTAGTAAAAAAATATGGAAATATGGATGCTGTTAAAGGAATTAACTTTCGTATAGAAGAAGGCAGATGTGTTGCATTGCTTGGTCCAAATGGAGCAGGAAAAACAACGACATTAAAAATGCTCTCCGGATTGTTGGAACCGACATCAGGTACTATTGATTTTAAAGGGGAAGTAGCGAAGGATTTACGACAGTTTATTGGTTATTCACCCCAATACCCTGCTTTCTATAATTGGATGAGTGGAAGGGAATTTCTTGTTTTCGCAGGGCAATTAGCAAAGTTGAAGCGGAAAGAAGCAGAAAAAAGAAGTGAAGAATTACTTGAACGAGTGGGCTTAATGAATGCGAAAAAAAGAAAAATAGGAGGGTATTCTGGTGGGATGAAGCAACGCCTGGGCTTGGCACAGGCACTAATTCATCGTCCGAAACTACTTATTTTAGATGAACCTGTTTCAGCACTTGATCCTCTTGGTAGAAGGGAAGTGTTGAACATGATGAAAGAGATTAAAAAGGAGACTACTATTCTCTTCTCCACCCATGTCCTTCATGATGCAGAAGAAATAAGTGACGATATTCTTATCATGCATGCAGGAAAAATTGCAATATCAGGTAGATTGGAAAGTGTAATGGAAGAGTATCGACAACCTATTTTACAAATTGAATTCGAATCACAGGTTGACGATTGGCTAGAGAGTTTAGTGAAATTTAGCTTTGTATCTGAAGTGAATATTCAAGGTAATAAAACCAGCATCGTATTAAGAGATATAGTAAATGGGAAGCAAACATTATTAAAAGAAATAGTGGATAAAAAACTTCCGATTCGTAAGTTCGAGATCTCTCAAACAACATTAGAAGATTTATTTATGAAGGTGGTGAAAGCATGACACAATGGACGGTCCTTTATCGCAAAGAAATGATGGAAATGGTGCGGAATTATAAAATTTTATGGATTCCGATTGTCTTTATTTTACTAGGTGTCATGCAGCCAGTTAGTGCATATTATATGCCGGAAATTTTGGATACTTTTGGTGGTCTTCCAGAAGGTACAATCCTTGAAATGCCTACTCCAACTGGAGCAGAAGTATTAATGCAAGTTCTATCAAATTATGGAATGCTAGGTGTACTGATTCTTGTTTTAAGTGCAATGGGTGTTGTATCTTCAGAAAGGCAGAGTGGAGTAGCAGGTATGGTGATGATTAAACCAGTTCCTTATTCCTCGTATATATTATCGAAGTGGGCTGGGTTAATAACTATAACCCTCATTTCATTATTTATCGGTTATTTAGCTTCTTGGTATTATACAAGTTTGCTCATCGAAACAGTTGCCTTTGATCGTACTCTTCAAAGTGCTGTGATTTACAGCATATGGTTAGTTTTTGTTATTACATTGACGCTCTTTTTTAGTACGTTAATGAAAGGCTATGGCAGTATCGCCTTTATTACCATTTTAGTGGTATTTGCCCTTTCCACGATTACAACTATTTTAGAGAAGTATATGAAATGGAGTCCGGCTACGATACTTGAGCATACTGGAAGGGTATTGTTGTCGAGAGAATTAGAGACTAATTTCTGGCTGGCCTTTATTATAACTATGGCTATTATCATTGTCCTTCTTCTCTCTTCTATTCGAATCTTTAAGCAAAAAGAGCTATTGGAATAAAAAGGTACTCTTCTATGTAATTTTTTCAATAGTTACTTATACTCAAAAGGAATTATATGTTAATAAACGTAAAAGCGGATGGGGGAAATTTCCTGTCCTCTTTTTGTTCTTTTTGTTCATGATAAAAATACATGAATGTAGTTTAGGTAAGAAAGGAAGAACCTTAAATGAAGCCATTTGTACCACAACTTGTCTATATAGAACCAAGAGCATTAGAGTATCCGTTAGGAAGAGAACTAAAAGAGAAATTTGAAAAAATGGGTGTGGAAATTAGAGAAACGACCTCTCATAATCAAGTAAGAGGTATACCTGGTGATACAGAATTACAACAATATAGAAATGCGAAATCGACTTTAGTAGTTGGAATCAGGAAAACATTAAAATTTGATACGTCTAAACCATCAGCAGAATATGCTATTCCACTTGCAACAGGATGTATGGGACACTGTCATTATTGCTACTTACAAACAACATTAGGAAGTAAACCGTATATTAGAACATATGTGAATTTAGATGAAATTTTTGAACAAGCAGAGAAATATATGAAAGAAAGAGAAGGTCAAATAACTAGATTTGAAGCTGCGTGTACATCTGATATTGTAGGTATCGATCATCTAACACATTCTTTAAAACGAGCAATTGAATATTTTGGGAAAACCGAAACGGGGCAATTACGTTTTGTTACAAAGTTTCATCATGTTGATCATCTTCTAGATGCGGAACATAACGGACATACTAGATTTCGCTTTAGCATAAATTCAAGATATGTGATAAAAAATTTTGAACCTGGCACTTCAAATTTCGATGAAAGAATAGAGGCTGCAAGAAAAGTAGCAAAAGCAGGTTATCCACTAGGATTCATAGTTGCACCAATATATTTATACGAAAATTGGAAAGAAGGCTATCATGAATTATTTGAACGTCTATCTAACAGTCTTGAAGGAATAGATATATCGAATTTAACGTTTGAATTAATACAACACCGTTTTACAAAACCAGCTAAAAGGGTGATAGCTAAGAGATATCCAAAAAGTAAACTAGAGATGGATGAAGAAAAACGTAAATATAAATGGGGTAGATATGGAATAGGAAAGTATGTATATAAAGATGATGAAGCGAAAGACTTAGAAACAAGTATACGAGGCTACATTGCAGAATATTTCCCTAATGCAGATATTGCCTATTTCACTTAATGATGTAAAAAAATTCTTCTTTTTTACTACTAAAATCAAAAAAATAACCTCACCAAACATTTATCCTATTAAAGATATGGGGCAAATGTTTGGTGAGGTCTATTTAGTTACCTATTCATTTTAATAATAATAGCCATATGGAGGGTAGCCATATCCATAAGGAGGATATCCATAACCACCATATAAAGCCGGTGCTAATAATGCTCCAGTAGCTAAACCGCCTAACAGTCCTAATCCAAGACCAAAACCTCCAAAACCAAAACCAGGTCTGCCAAAACCAGGTCGCCCAAATCCAAACCCTGGTCTTCCAAATCCCCCGAATCCAGGACGAATTCTTCTAATATCATGGGAATGAATAGTGTTATCTAGATACATATTTCTTCCTCCTCTAAATTTTTCTCACAACACATTGTATGTGCACTTACCTATATTGACTGATGAAAACGTCTAGTTAAATGAAGGGAAACAAGTAAATATTAAAAACCCAGCATATTAATTGCTTGTCTTATGTACTATTTTTGTACGAATGGTATTACATTGAATAATAAAGACATTATCTACTCTTACTTACTAATTTACGAACACATTATTCTATCAAAGGAGTGAATAAGGTGTACATAGATGGAGTTTTTTCTGGTGGGGGAATTAAAGGGCTTGCCTTGGTTGGTGCTTATGAGGTCATTGAAGAACGTGGAATGGAGTTTGTAAGACTTGCTGGTACTAGCGCAGGATCAATTATTGCTGCGTTGATAGCTGCAAAATATACAAGTAAAGAAATTGCTACTTTACTTGAGGAATTGGATTTACATACCTTTATGGATGAAAGAAAGTTACTTATTCCCTTTCCATTGGCAAAATGGTTTTTTTTATATTGGAAGCTAGGTATGTATAAAGGGGATGAATTAGAAAGGTGGATAGACGATAAGTTATGGAAAAAAGGAATAAAAACATTTTCTGATTTGCCACCTCAAAGTTTACGTTTTATCGCATCCGATATCACAAACGGAGCTCTATTAATAATTCCAGATGATTTACCCAAATATGGTATTGACCCACGCTCTTTTTCTATTGCTAAAGCAATTCGGATGAGTTGTAGTTTACCTTATTTTTTTGAACCAGTTAAAATTGGAAATAAACAGAATAAGAGTGTGATTGTGGATGGCGGAGTATTAAGTAACTTTCCCATGTGGTTGTTTGATCAAGAAAATGTATTGAAAACAAGACCAGTTTTAGGAATCAAGTTAAGTCATAATCTTAAAGATCATCCAAAACATAAAATTAATAATGCTATTGAATTATTTGGTGCGATGTTTGAAACGATGAAGGATGCTCATGATTCTAGGTATATTTCTCGTAAGCATGAAAAAAATATCATTTTCGTACCAACAGAAGGAGTAGTAACAACAGAGTTTTCCTTATCAAAAGAAGCTCAAGATAAACTTATACAATTAGGAAGGGATTGTGCTAATAAGTTTTTTAAAAAATGGACTTATTAACGTTTACCTGAATCAAAAAGAATCGAACTTCTATAAAGAAGCTCGATTCTTTTTTTTGCTCTTCCTGCCATCAATTACAGTCAAATGTGCAGTACTTTTGCTTCTTTTAAATTTTTGGGCTTTTAAGGAAGAGGTCCTGTTTGAACCAGGCTGTTTAGTATTTGACTTTTCTTTTGTCTGTAATCTTTTCTTTGATTGTTTTGCAGCCTTAACAAATGCTTTTTGTTCTTTATTCTGTGGAGATGATAAACGGAACTGTCGAAAGACGAACCAAATAATAACAGCTACTCCCACAAAAATTGCGATGTTTAGAAAGAAACCTGAAGGATTTCTAATTAAACTAGTTGTTAATCCAAACAAAGCTAAGATGAGAACAACACTAAATAAAATCGCTGAAAATCGGAATTTCAAAAAAGCCACCTCCCTAAAAGCATGATAAGCATTTTTTATAACTTTTAAACTAGTATTATAAAAAAGTTTATTCAAATAAAGAAAAATTGTTCACATAAAATAATTTACAGAAAAAATGTAAAGGATATCATACAGTAGCAGTCTTTAATTGGTTTTCTGTTTCTTCTTCTCTTCGTTTTAACTCTTGGAAAGATAGAATAGCTACTTCTACTTGTTCATCATTAGGTTCTTTCGTTGTTAATAATTGTAGCCAAAGTCCTGGCATTCCTAAATATTTAAGAACTGGTATATTTCTTAACTTATTGGTGAATTGCAATACTTCAAAAGATATTCCAATTACAAAAGGAATAAGGGCAATTCTAATTAATATTCGATCCATTAAATTATCTGTTTGAAAAAATAAGTATAAAAATAAACCAACAATTACAGTGAAGAGCATGAAGCTAGAACCACAACGATAATGAAGTCTTGAAGATGCTTGAACATTTTGTATGGTTAGTTCCTTTCCGTTTTCATAGGCATTTATTACTTTATGCTCAGCCCCATGATATTGGAAAACTCTTTTAATAATAGGCGTTAAAGAGACAAAATATATATAACCTAATAATAAAATAAGCTTAAAGAAGCTCTCTAACAATACTTGAGCAACATGTCCTGAAATAATTGGTTGAAACATGGCTGCTAAGAAAGTCGGTACAAGTGTGAAAATAAATTTTCCGAATAGGAAAGAAAGAACTCCGACAGCTGCAACACCCAAAATCATAGTAGTTTTAGAAGGTTCTTGTTCTTTTATTTTATAGTCTTCAGAAGGATCTACATCATATCGTTCCGTAGAAAAATTTAAATGCTTGGTTCCATTCCCACTTGATTCAATTATTGCAATGATTCCTCTTAAGAAAGGAATTTTCTTTAATTTTGTGAGTTTGTTATTTTTTGTTCTTGGGAGGTGGAAATAATCAATTGATTGATCTTTACGTCTAATCGCTGTTACATAATGGTGTTTTCCACCAAACATTACACCCTCTACAACAGCTTGCCCTCCATATAATGGTTTTTGTTCACTTGCCATGAATAGTTACACCAGCCTCAGGTTAAATTAGGTGAAAACAGTTTATTTAAATATAATTCTTATACTGTCTATATACCCTAATTCTATATTACTAAAAATAATGAAAAACCACTAGCATCACCTATTTATAAATGATGAAATACTTTCATTTATATAAAAATTTTATATTTATTAAAAAAATGAATGTAATTTGCAAAGTAAAATTTTTCTTCGGGCATAATATTTTATGGAGGTGTATGGAATGAGTAATGAAAACCAAACACAGCACGAAAAAGAAAGACCAATGTCATTTATTGCTCTTGTTATTTGGACAGGAATGATTGGAGGAATATTTTGGGCGGGATTAGGGTATATTGCATATCTTTTTGACTTTGTTGAATTTAGTCCTAGCATTATATTAGAACCATGGGCTATTGGAGAATGGAAGAAAGGATGGTTAGGAACTGTAATCAGTCTTATTCTCATTGGTTTTATCTCTACTTTAGTAGCATTTGGCTATTACTTAGTTTTGAGAAAATTTAAAAGTATCTATATAAGTATAGCTTTTGGTATCGTAATATTTTTTTGTGTGTATATTATCCTAAATCCAATTTTTCCAAGTATGGCACCATTTTTAAAATTAAAAATGGATACAATTATTACATCTGTATGCCTATATATCTTATATGGGGTTTTCGTTGGCTACACAATATCATATGAAGAAAATGAGATGAAAGTAAAAAAACATAAAGCAAAACAAGGGCATGGAACGAATCTTTCTGAAAATGAAGGGTAATGGGAATCGGAATCTTCTCTTTTATGAGGTTAATTTTGGAACATTGAATAGTCTTTTGTGTTAAAATAATGTACATGAGCAATTTTAATCATTCAAAATTTTACATTATTTTATGTGAGTACTTTTTAAAAGGAAAAAAGACGAAGCTTCTAAAGATAGTGTATCTTTAAGGGAGAGATGAACATGGAAAAGCTAAATAGAATCAGAACTGCACTAACTAGTGCTGGAGCTGATGGTATCTTAATCACTAGTACATATAACAGACGATATGTGAGTAATTTTACTGGGAGTGCAGGGGCTGTACTTATTACTGGGGAGAAAGCTTTATTTATAACTGATTTTCGATATGTTGAGCAAGCACAAACACAATGTGCTGGATTCGATATTGTACAGCATAAAGGTGCAATATTACAAGAAGTTGCTGATCAAGCTAAAAAAAATGGTGTTACGAAACTAGCTTTTGAACAGGATTATACCACTTTTGCTGAGTATAAGAATTTAGAGAATGTATTTAAAGGTGAGTTAGTTCCGGTTTCAGGAATTATTGAAAAGTTACGCTTGATTAAGACTAGTGAAGAGATTAAGATATTAAAGGAAGCTGCTAAGATAGCAGATGCCGCTTTTACCCATATTCTTGATTTTATTAAGGTTGGGAAAACAGAATTAGAAGTTTCGAATGAATTAGAGTTTTTTATGAGAAAGCAGGGCGCTACTTCATCGTCCTTTGACACAATTGTCGCATCTGGTAAAAGATCAGCGTTGCCACACGGTGTTGCTACTAGCAAAAAGATTGAAGCTGGTGATATGATTACATTAGATTATGGTGCATATTATAATGGATATGTTTCTGATATGACGAGAACAATTGCAGTAGGAAACCCAGATGCAAAATTAAAGGAAATATACGACATCGTTTTACAGGCACAATTAAAAGGGATGGAAGGAATCAAACCAGGAATGTCAGGTATTCAAGCAGATGCCTTAACTCGTGATTACATAAAAGAAAAAGGGTATGGAGAATATTTTGGACATTCAACAGGTCATGGTATAGGATTAGAAGTTCATGAAGGACCAGCATTATCCTTTAGAAATGATTCTATTTTAGAGACTGGTATGGTTGTCACAGTAGAACCTGGTATTTACCTTCCTGGAGTCGGTGGAGTACGTATTGAAGATGATACATTAATAACAAATGATCATAACGAAGCTTTAACCCATTCAACAAAAGAACTGATTATTTTATAGGAGGATTACTGTATGATTTCAGTAAACGATTTTAAAACTGGTTTAACAATTGAGGTAGATGGTGGAATTTGGCGTGTACTAGATTTCCAACATGTTAAACCTGGTAAAGGTGCAGCATTCGTACGTTCTAAATTAAAGAATTTACGTACTGGTGCAGTGCAAGAAAAAACTTTTAGAGCTGGTGAAAAAGTAGCTAAAGCTCAAATTGATAACCGTAAAATGCAATATCTATATGCGAACGGTGACCAACATGTATTTATGGATGTAGAATCTTATGATCAAATTGAATTATCTGCATCTGCTATTGAATATGAATTGAAATTCTTAAAAGAAAATATGGAAGTTCATATCATGATGTATCAATCAGAAACTCTTGGTGTAGAACTACCAAATACTGTTGTGTTAGAAGTAGCTGATACTGAACCAGGTATCAAAGGAGATACAGCTTCAGGTGGTACAAAGCCTGCAATTATGGAAACTGGTGTATCTGTTCAAGTTCCATTCTTTGTTAACCAAGGAGATCGTTTAATTATCAACACTTCTGATGCTAGTTATGTATCTCGTGCATAATTAAAAGCTTGTAAGATGATGATTTTTACGTATTTTACCATTTGCGTTCCAAGGTTAAATACTGTATAGTAAGACTATAGACGCTGCGTTGTTCGTTATCGTATGAAGTTTCAACCTTTATCGATAATTAGGGAGTTCTATATTAGAGCAGGATCAGCAGGCCTAATGAATTTATCATTAGGACATATGATGATAGCTTTTGCGAACACCCACCTGGTGGAGCAGGTTTTGAAACTCCATACATCTAAGCGGCAAATGCGGCTAAAAGAGAAGGTAACCATTGGTTGCCTTCTTTTTTATTGTTAAAAATATCTTTTTCTTATGATCTATAGGAATTACCACTAATTTTTCATGTTTTATATCTAAAAATTACAGGTTATTTATTAGTCAATAATTGTTATTATTAAAATATGTAAGCGTAATCATTTAAATGGAGGGTTACATATGACTGTAAATTTTAAACGAATGCTTTTTGGTGGAGATTATAACCCAGAACAATGGCCAGATGAAATTTGGATGGAAGATATGCGCATTTTTAAGCTTGCTGATATCAACTCTGCTACCATTAATGTTTTTTCATGGGCTCAATTACAACCTTCTGAAACGGAGTATGATTTTTCTACATTAGATAAAATTATCGAAATGCTAAGAAAGAATAATTACGATATCGTATTGGCAACTTCCACAGCAGCATTACCTGCTTGGATGAGTCATCGTTATCCAGATGTCAATCGAACAGATTTTGAAGGAAGAAAGCATAAATTTGGTCATAGACATAATCATTGCCCGAATAGTCCAACCTTTAGAAAATATTCTCCACTTCTAGCAGAAAAACTTGCTGAAAGATATGGCCACATGGAAGAAGTGGTATGTTGGCATATATCGAATGAATATGGCGGAGAATGCTATTGTGAAAACTGTGAAAAGGCATTTAGAGTGTGGTTAAAAGATAAATATAAAACCCTTGATGAGCTTAATAAAGTTTGGAATATGACTTTTTGGAGCCATAAAATCTACGATTGGGAAGAAATAGTGGTTCCTAATGCTTTAGGTGATGGATTTGGAAATGATCAAACAGCTTTTGCTGGAATTTCTTTAGATTATAAGAGATTTAATTCAGATTCTTTACTACAAAATTTTATTGATGAAAAGGAAGCTATTAGAAAATATGATTCCAAGACACCAGTGACGACGAATTTAATGGGTGCTTATAAACCATTAGATTATTTTAAGTGGGCACAGGAGATGGATGTTGTATCATGGGATAGCTATCCAAGATATGATACACCAGAAAGCTTTACTGCAATGATGCATGATTTAATGAGAGGATTAAAAGATGGAGATCCATTTATGCTGATGGAACAAACACCAAGCCAGCAAAATTGGCAACCATATAATTCTTTAAAGAGACCTGGTCAAATGCGAAATATGAGTTATCAAGCTGTAGCACATGGAGCAGATACTGTACAATTTTTCCAAATGCGTAGATCTGTGGGAGCTTGTGAAAAATTTCATGGAGCTGTTATTGACCATGTTGGTACGGAACATACAAGAGTATTTCGTGAAGTGGCGGAACTTGGAAACGAGTTAAATAATCTTGGTGATCAATTAATTGGCGCTCGTACTCCTGCAAAAGTGGGGATAATCTTTGATTGGCCAAATTATTGGGGATTAGAGTACACTAGTGGACCAACAATTGAATTGAAATATGTTGATCAAATTCATCATTACTATCAAGAGTTATATCGTCGACAAATAGATGTTGACTTAATTCCTATTAATGCATCTTTTGAAAAATATGATGTTATTTTTGCACCATGTTTATATATGATAACAGAAGAGCAAGCAGCAGCTATTAAATTATATGTGCAAAACGGTGGACGTTTTGTAACAACAATGATGAGTGGAATAGTTGGTGAGAGTGATAATGTGCATTTAGGAGGTTATCCTGGTCCTTTAAGAGATATTGTTGGTGTTTGGGTTGAAGAATTTGATGCTCTCCCACCAGAAAAATTGTACCAAGTTCAATTTGCTGATGGAGAGATAAGTCCTTGTAGAATGTTATGTGATATTATCCATCCAGAAGGAGCGGAAGTAGTAGCTACATATGGAGAGGGAGAGTTTTATCAACATTCACCAGCAGTTACAAAAAATTATTTAGGTGATGGACAGGCATATTATGTAGGTACAATGTTAGAAAATGACGGAATGAAACTTTTACTAAATGAAGTATTAGAGGGATTAGAAATTCCCCAATTCGAATTACCAGAAGGTATCGAAACAAAGGTACGAGAGAAGGATGGAAAGAAATACCGTTTCATCTTAAATCATAAAAATGAATCTATTGACATATCCAGTCCTTTTAGTGGTATCGATATGTTAACTGGTCAGAAAATAGATGGTTTAACGACTTTACAGCCTTACGATGTAAAGATAATCACCGAAAAGGAGTAAATTATGTTGTTAGAAAAGAACGATAAAATACTATTCATTGGTGACAGTATTACAGATGTAGGCAGGAATAGAGAAAATCCAGCTGACTTAGGAGCAGGCTATCCATTATTTGTAGCTGCATATTTAACGGCGAAATATCCTGAATTAGAATTAAAAATCACAAATAAAGGTGTAAGTGGGGATGAAGTTCCCCACTTACAAGCACGTTGGAAAGAAGACTGTTTAGATTTATTTCCTACAGTAGTATCCATTCTTGTGGGTATAAATGATACTTGGCATTATACAGAAGATGAAATGTTTGGAAGTGAGAAATCAAGAGAGCAATATGAAGAAGGGTATCGCCAATTATTAACGGAGTTAAAAGAGCAGGGTATTAAGAAAATTATTCTATTAGAACCCTTCGTCTTACCATATCCAGCAGATAGGAAAAAATGGAGAATTGACTTAGATCCAAAAATTGAGACTGTGAGAAAATTAGCAGTAGAATTTAATGCAGAGCTTATTACATTAGATGGTCATTTGAATTCATTAGGAAATAAAAATGGATATCAACTATATACAGGTGAAGATGGGGTCCATCCAACTTATACAGGACATTTCGAGATTGCCCGAGAATGGATTAAGGCAATTGAGAAAAAGGGGAATGAGCTATGAAGCACCGTCAACTGGCTAAAAGTTTGGTAGCACAGCTAACACTTCAAGAAAAAATAGGTCTTCTGTCTACAAGTCAATCGAGTATCCCACGTTTACATATAAATGAATATCATATTGGCGGGGAAGCTGCCCATGGTGTAGTAGATAGAAACGGAGGCCATACAACTGGATTTCCATTACCTTTGGGGCTTGCTCAAACATGGAATCCCGAATTGTTAAAAAAGGTCGGTAAAGTAATAGGTACAGAAGCTCGAATTAAGTATTTACAATCAAATAAAAAATCATGGCTGACATTATGGGCTCCAACTATTGATATGGAAAGAGATCCTAGATGGGGAAGAAATGAGGAAGCATATGGTGAAGACCCGTATTTAACCGGTAAGCTAAGTGTCAGCTTAATCGAGGGGATGCAAGGGGACAGTGACGAATATCTCCTTATGGCTGCAGCTCCTAAGCACTTCTTTGGTAATAATAATGAAGTAGGAAGAGAGTCAACTTCAAATTTTATTCCATTAAGAAGTCAGGAAGAATACTACTTAAAAGCATTTGAACCGGCATTTACTTTGGCAAATGCCCAGTCTATGATGACTGCTTATAATGGAGTAAATGGGATTCCATGTATGCAGTCACCTGAAGTATTAAATACAGTTAAAGGTAAATGGGAAATGGACGGTTTTATTGTCAGTGATGGTGGAGCTCTTACGTTAAATGTAGATGAGTATCATTACTATAATACATATGAAGAAGCCTTAGCTGATTCCCTTAAAAGTGGGATAGATTGTTTTGTAGATAATAAAGAATTGGTAGAAACGGCAGCATTAAAAGCATATGAAAAACAATTAATAACAGAAGAGGATATAGATAGAGCGGTAGAAAATATTCTAAAAGTTCGTTCAGAATTAGGTCATTTTACAGACCAGTGTTTACATGATCAGGTAGATATGGATCTCCTTGCAGGAACAGAACATGCCGAGATTGCTAAGGAAGCTACAATTGAGCAAATCGTATTATTAAAAAATGAAAATCAGTTTCTTCCATTAGATAAAGAGACTGATATAGCAGTAACCGGTCCACTTGCAAATGTATTTTTAAGAGATTGGTATGGTGGCTATCCGAAGGAAGAAAAAAAGATTGTAAAAAGCATTCAACAAAGATTAGGCGAAGAACTAGTCAGCTTTCACTCAAGCCATGATAAGATAAAAATCTTAATAGATGGAAAAGAAGCGGGGATATCAAAAGATGAAATCTTAATGATTAATAAGGAAGGAGACTTTACACTAGAGGATTGGGGATACAATCTATTTGTTATAAAGGATAATAAGACCCAAAAGTATGTTGCATTGAATGATGATACTCAATCCTTTATGCTCCATAAGGAGGAAGTATTTGACTGGTTCATTAAAGAAAGTTGGATAAAAAGAAATGAAAAATGGTATTCATGGAATGATAAGCCAATTGGTTTAAATGAACAGAGTATTGGAATAACAAGTGAGCAACATTCCATTCAGTTTATTACATTGGAAAATGGAATAGAAGAGGCAGTTCGATTAGCAAAGGAATCTACTGTTAGCCTTGTTGTATTAGGTAATCACCCTATGATGAATGGAAAGGAAACACAAGACCGACCAGGTTTAGGTTTACCAGAAAAACAAGAAGAACTTTTGAAAGCGATTTATCAAGTGAACCAAAATATTGTGTTGGTAGTTGTAGGAAGTTATTCCTTTGATCTAAGATGGGCACAAGAAAATATACCTGCAATATTATTTACAACCCATGGCTCTCAAGAACTTGGTGATGCCATTTGTGAAGTATTATTTGGTGACTCTGCACCTTCTGGAAAACTAGCTCAAACATGGTTTTTGGATGAAAGTGATTTACCTCCTATAACAAACTATGATTATATAAAATACCCAAGAACTTATCATTATTTTAATAAGGACATACTCTATCCATTTGGATATGGTTTAACATATGGTGAATTAACAATAAAAAGCTGTATTTTAGCGAGTGAAGTATTAACTGAAAATAAACCAGTAGAAATAAAAGTACAGCTAAAAAATGATTCTCATAGACCGATAACTGAAACCATTCAAGTCTATGGTCAACTGAAAGCAAAGGAATCTATTGCTTTTCCAAAAAAATTAGTAGATTTTCATAAAGTGACATTAAATCCAGGTGAGGAAGTGACAGTGAATTTCACAATTTCTCCCGATGAGTTTGAAATTTACGATGTGGCCATGGAACAATTTAGGCTACCAAATGGATTTGGTACTGTTTGGGTAGGCTTTTCGTCAAATGACAAGCAGTGGACTAGTACTTTCCAAATAGACGGAAAAGAAAGTAATGGACGCCATGTAAAAAATGAATTAAATTTACTTGCGTTTGATGATTATGAGAATGTAATGATTACTGTCACTTCAGATAAAAGGAGATGTGTAGAATTACTTCCTGCTAGTAAATTAATATTTGATAACGTTGAATTTATGGGAAGTGAGTATATATTAGCGTATTCTGCGAAAGAGGACGGAGAACTTATTATAAATAATGGCCAAGCAAGAATAGCTTATTCTGCTAAGGATCACTATTTACCTATTTCTGTTGTTAATGGACGTAAGCATAATTTCATTCTGGAAAGTACATCAAAAATACAGTTAATCACTTTAAAGAAAGGTGATGTTCAATGACTAAATTAATCAATCGTCAAATAGCTGATCGTTGGGAAGACGGTTTATTGATCGGAAATGGAGGGTTGGGTCTGGTGCTATATGGTGCACCAGATGCAACCTATTTAGATTTTTCCAAACAAGATCTTTTTCTCAAATGTAATAATATGGAGGATATTCCTAATTTAGCTCCTCACTTAAAGGAACTTCGTAAAATTATTGAGACGGAAGGTTATAAAAATGGGATTAACTTTTTTTATGAAAAGGCAATAGAACTTGGATATAAAGGTTTAACAATGAGCGATCCTTTTATCCCAGCTGCTAGGTTTCTATTAACCGTCGAGAATAGTGAATCCTTTCATGATTATCAAAGAATAACAGATTTCACTAGAGGAACTATTCATGTTGATTTTACTTCTCCAACTGGAGGGAAAGTGAAGCAAGAATTATTTGCTTCGAAGAAATATGATTGTATATACGGTAAAATCATAAGTGATTATCCAATATCAGGGGATATTTCGATTATAAAGTGGGAGGAAACAAATTTACTACAAAGTGTAATAGCTTCATCCGAAGGACAAATGAAATTGGTTAATAGATACCAGGATCAATCTGGATATGATATAGTTTTTTCTATCGTTACAAAAGACGGAAACGTTATTATGGAGAATGAAAAACTAGTTTTTCAAGAGGTAACGAACTGTTATTTTACCATTCAATATGTGGAAAAGGATGAGGAAAATTCACAGGTAACACCATATGAAAAAGCACTTCAAGAACACATAGATGAATTTTCAAAAACATTCCATTCCGTACAACTTTTACTTACAGATGAAAAAAAAGCAGTGGATTTGGAAGTAGTATTGAATGAAATGAGAACGCTTAATAAAGTGACACCTGAATTTATGCAAATTTTTTATGAAGGATCTCGCTACGTTATTCAATCGATGGCCAAAGGAATTCCTACCTTGCAAGGAATATGGTCAGGGACATTACATCCCGCATGGAGTGGTGACTATACATTTGATACAAATGTACAATTAGCGATATCTTCTCTCGCAAGTAGTGGATATATTCAAGAATATCGTAGTTTTTTCACAAGGTTAAAGGAATACTTTCCAGATTTTCGCGAAAATGCAAAGTCTTATTATGGATGTAATGGTTTCCTAGTTCCTGGTCACGCAAGTACAACAGCTAAACATGTACACTGGAATAAAGAATGGCCGTTAATTTTTTGGATTTCTGGAGCAGGTTGGCTTGCTCACTTTTATCATGAATATTGGGATTATACAAGAGATGAGACATTCTTAAGAATAGAGTGTATTCCTTTTTATGAAGAAGTCCTTGCCTTTTATATGGACTTTTCCCAGCGGAAAGATGGACAGGTTCTCCTTTCTCCAAGTTATTCTGCAGAAAATGGAATGGGAGACAATACAACAATGGATATAGCCATTATGAAAAGTGTCCTTAAGCATTATTTCGATGCAAAGAATCATTTGAATGAAGAGATTGAAACAAAGTATAAGCAATTCTATAAAGAAATTCCATCATATCGCTTGTTAGAAGATGGTGGTATAGCAGAATGGCTTGATGAACGATCAGAAGAAAATGATAACCATCGTCATTTCTCTAATTTGTATCCATTATTTCAAACGAAAGAAATAAATAAAGATACTCCTGAATTATGGAATGCTGCTAAAATTGCTTTTGAAAAAAGGATGGTTTCTTGGTTAAATAATAGTGAAGGGGATACAACTTCCTCACATGGAAGAATGCATGCATCCATGTGTGCATTAAGCTTGGAGGATGAGGAGAGAGTAGCTCAATCTTTAGAAGCATTGATTTTGGAACATGCTTTTATGGATTCATTAGCTACAGCTCATTATAGTGAAAAAGAAGTATTTAATATGGATGCTAATGGATCTATTCCAAAAGTGATCCATGATTGCTTGTTATATGCAGAGCATAATCATTCCCTTACTGTCCTAAAAGCAGTTCCTTATTTTTTGAAAAAAGGTAGATTAAAAGGTATTTATTTACCGAATAGAGTTCACTTGAAATTACTAGAATGGGACATAGATAGAGGGGTTGCTAATGTACTATTAGAACAAGATGATGACAATTTTCCAAAGTTAAATTTAGGAAGTCATTATATTGAAACAGAAGGTACAACAAAAAGTAAAAATCAATTAGAAAATGGCAAATGGCAGTATCACCAATCTTTTAATTTTCTAAAAAGAGTATAAATTATAGAAGAAATATGGTAGTTTAGGGAATATATAGATTTTTATGTGCTAGTAATTTTTTCAGGAAAGAGTATTCCCTATTCTTTCCTGAAAATGAATATCTACTATAAAGAAATAGGATCTAGATAATGATGAAAAATAAATTTATTCCAATTAAGAAAAGATTAATGCTCATGTTTTTAAGTGTAGTAATTCCAATATTCATAGTGGGAATTTATTTAACCATAAATATTAGG
>DATMFU010000318.1:0-7084 GCA_035556015.1 Niallia sp.
GTCATTTTAAATAGCTTCTCAATGCCTTCACCGGAAAGAACAAAGCTTCCATCTGGATCTCTTGTAATATAGAATTGACGTTCATCTGCCTCATGCTTATAAAGTACACGATGAACTCCTGCTTCTTGTTCTACTTCTTCAAGTGGGAATTCAGGTGTGTGTTCTAACTTATCAGCAATAGCAAATAAAAGATCGCGAAGTCCAGAGCGCGTTAATGCAGACACTGGAAAAATAGGATAATCATCTTCTAATTTTCCTTTGAAAATGTTTAAATTCTCCTCAGCTTCAGGCATGTCCATTTTATTTGCAACAATAATCTGTGGTCTTTCCAATAGTCTTAAATTATATTCCTGCAATTCTTTGTTAATCGTTACATAATCTTCATAAGGATCTCTTCCTTCAATAGCAGCCATATCAATTACGTGTACAATAACTCTTGTTCGTTCAATATGACGAAGAAATTGATGACCTAGTCCTACTCCAGAATGAGCACCTTCAATTAAACCTGGCAAATCTGCCATGACAAAACTTCGGCTATCTTCTGTTTCTACCATACCTAAATTAGGTGCAATTGTTGTAAAATGATAATCCGCAATTTTAGGTTTTGCTGAAGAAACAACGGATAATAAAGTTGATTTACCTACACTAGGGAATCCAACTAAACCAACATCAGCTAGAACCTTTAATTCTAATACGACTTCACGTTCTTGACCTGGTTCCCCATTTTCTGACAGCTCTGGAGCGGGATTCGACGGACTTGCAAAACGAGAGTTTCCTCTTCCTCCACGTCCCCCTCTTGCAATTATGGCCTGTTGACCATGTTCTGTTAAATCTGCTATTACTTCATTCGTATTAGCATCGGAAACAATGGTACCTGGTGGAACTTTCACTATCATGTCTTTCGCATTTCGGCCATGCTGATTCTTAGACATTCCATGCTCTCCACGTGGAGCTTTAAAATGACGCTGATAACGGAAATCCATTAAAGTACGAAGTCCTTCTTCTACTTCAAAAATGACATTAGCACCTTTTCCACCATCCCCACCTGCAGGACCGCCTTTAGGTACATACTTCTCACGGCGAAAGGCAACCATACCATTACCGCCATCTCCGCCTTTTACATAAATCTTGACCTGATCAACAAACATATAACTTTTCCTCCTATAGTTACTATGCCCTCTTCGTATTTCATTTTTAGAGAAAACATCCTTAACTATTCTTTCAATTGATATCTATACTTTTTCTGATTCCATCCATAGATCAAATACTAATTCATTTTCACTGAACACTATATGATCAATGGTCATTTGATGAGAGAAAGGTTGATGTAAAAATTCAGATATTGGATCTGTATCCTCTATTATTCCACTAAAATCAATAAACAATCGAATACCTTCTGCTTTAGAATCAATAGATAAAAATAAATGATTTTCAGCAAATAACTTTACATGATTATTTAATAATTGAAAAAATGCGGAAGTCCACTCTGCAAGTATCGCATCATTGAGATTTTGACATTTATGATCTGCCACCACTTCATATTCCACTTGAAAATGATAGTGTTCCCAATTACTTACTAATATTTTTGTGGCAAATAAAGGTACATCTAAGTTAGAGAGCTTAGCTTCTTGTTTAGATTCCAAAATAATTTCTTCAATAATTTCCTTTACTCTCTCTGTTTTATTTAAATCTAAATTTCCTTTTATTAGTTGGATTTTATTAAGCCAATCGTGCCGTACATGCCTTAAAAACTCTATAGTGTTCTCATCTTTATTCATTATTGTACTCCTACAAAGGTTATTAAGTCAGAAGACTGTTTTAAGTAAGTATAACAAAAAAAGAATCATCTAGTAAAAAATTAATTATTATTCAGCACTTAGACAAATAGCAACGATATTGCTATTCACTAATAACACTAATATTTCTGGCACTTAAACTACATAAAATTGCTGATTGTCTAAGTGTTGAAACGAAACACTTAATAAAAATGAAACAGCCATACACGACACAATTGGAGACAAGTAGCTATTTACTATCGTAGTCCCCTGATAATAAGAAAAGTATCTTTGCTAAAACCATCCTACTTACAAAAAGATATAATAAATGGTTCTTAACAAACAGATAGGCTGGCCCTATTTGAGCCAGCCTATCTGTTATTCATCTTATGCTTCTTGTGCTACTGGGTATACGCTAACTTGTTTGCGATCACGACCAAGACGCTCAAATTTAACGATTCCGTCAACTTTTGCGTAAAGTGTGTCATCACCACCACGACCAACGTTTACTCCTGGATAGATTTTTGTACCGCGTTGACGGTAAAGAATGCTTCCACCTGTTACTAATTGACCATCTGCACGTTTAGCTCCTAAACGTTTAGAAATGGAGTCACGTCCGTTCTTTGTAGAACCTACCCCTTTTTTAGATGCAAAAAACTGAAGATCTAATCTTAACATTTCGTTCCACCTCCTATTTAATTATAAGTGATAGCCACGTATTTTCCATACTCTCTTTCAATTGTTTCTAAAGAAACAACCATCCCTTCTAGTAAAAGCTGAATTTTATCTCGAGTAGCATCCGGAATATTTTCTGGAATAGTACATTGTAGATAGCCTCCATCTTTTCCTTGCTTAATAATGGGTGTGATACCAGTAAGGGCAATAACTGCATTAATGCTCCCGAAAGAGACTGCTGTTACTCCTGCACATACTATATCATCCCCTTTATTAGCAAATAAGGCATGACCACTAATGGTAAAAGAGTCGATAAGACCTGTGTCTGATTTAATAATCGTAATATCGATCATACAACAACAACCTTAAGCGTTGATTTTTTCAATAACAACTTTTGTGTAAGGTTGACGATGACCTTGTTTTTTATGATAATTTTTCTTCGCTTTGTATTTGAAAACGATGATTTTCTTTTGACGGCCTTGTTTTTCAACTTTAGCTGTAACAGTAGCTCCTTCAACAACAGGGCTTCCTACTTTTACATTTTCTCCGCCAACAAATAGAACTTTATCAAAAGTAACAGTGTCACCAGCTTCACCGTTTAATTTCTCGATGTAGATAGCTTGACCTTCTTCAACTTTGATTTGTTTTCCACCTGTTTCAATAATTGCGTACATTCAACTGCACCTCCTTATTAGACTAAGACTCGCCAATGACAGGCGTCTTGCTTAAGCAAAATCTTAATTACCTGCTATGTGCGGTTGTAGAGCACGGGTGCTACAAACAACATTAAAATACTAACACGTTTCAAAACTACTGTCAATTATTATTATTCTATTAATAACTTCCTTCTTTGTCTTCCTCTATTTACTTCCTATATAGTCAACAGAGTAATAAGGCTTAGGATAATCTATTTCATTAAATTGAATGGAGAAACCTAAAACCTCTTCCAGTTGTTTTCTATGCATCTGATTTCTTCCAGAAAATGTTTTTATTACTTCTGAAGTGGCTGAAATCATTACCTTCTCTATGTCTGAATGACGATATTCCCATAACTCTCTTTCTAACGTAAAAGCTAGACTTTCCGAACTTTTTACAAGGCCAGTTCCTTCACAAATAGGACATTCACACTGAAGTGTTTCGGATAAAGAATTCACCGTTTTTTTTCTAGTTATTTCTAGAATACCTAAAGAGGTAAAACCAACGACTTTCGATTGTCTATTGTCCTTGTGTAATTCACCTTGCATAATTTCCATTATTTTTGTTTGCTCACTTTCTTTCATATCGATAAAATCAATTAAAATCATTCCAGAAAGGTTTCTTATACTTATTTGCTTTGCTGCTTCCATTGCCGCAAGAAGATTCGTCTGAAAGGTTGTTCGCTCTAATTCACTTTTCCCACTAAACTTCCCCGTATTTACATCAATAATAGTCGCACCTTCCGCTTCATCAAATATAAGATAGGCTCCATTTTTCAACCAAACAATTCTTTTTAACGCCTTATCTACCTCGTTTTCCAGATGATAGGCAGAAAATATGTCTTGTTTTTCTTGATAAAAGGTAAAAGTTAAGTTTGGAAACTGCATTTCCCATATCTTTTTATTAGCAAGTTCATCTACTATTACTTCTCCACTATCCATTTTGGTTAATAGTTTCAGCAATTCTGTTTCAAATTCATCGTTTTCTTTTAGAAGAGTTACTTTTTTTTGCATTGCTTTTTTTTGAAGTTCCGAGTATTGTTGTCGTAACTCTATTAGATCATCAGCCAAGTTTTCAAAGGTAGTGTAATCTCCTCCTGCTGAAGTCCGAAAGATTAACCCTTCCTCACTTGTTTTCATTTCATTTCCTATATGCCTCAATATTTTATGAATACCGGGAACAAGCTTCTTGGAAATAGCAATATATCTTCCATATGGCATATATATAATGTGTTTTCCACCTAATTCGATTATTCCTGTTATTTTAGGACCTTTTGTTCCAGTGGCATCTTTCACTACTTGAACCATTACCCATTCGCCTTGTTTTATGTAGCTAGAAACACTCTTCTTTTTTTTCTCCTCGATAGGAGTAGAGTCTGTAACGAAAGAAGTCATTTTTTCCTTTTGTAAATAAGCACCTTTCTCTTCTCCAATTTCTACAAAGGCAGCATTCATCCCCGGCAATACTTTTGTTACTCTACCCAAATAAATATTCCCAACCATTGATTTATTTTGAGGTTGCTGAATATGGATTTTTTCTAATTTATTATTTACTAGATATGCGAAGCGCTTCTCTCTTGTTTTTGTATTTACAATAACTTTTTCCACTTACTAACACCCTTTATTCTAAAATGGTCATCTATGTTTCCCATAATTCAAGCAAGAGTATACTACCTCTTACATTGTTGCCTTTATTTTAACTTAGATTTTCATCATTTAGAAATAAAACTTTCCTCGAGTGATCATAAGTGGAAGAAAAGAAAAAACTATACATAAGAAATAATGTCTTTAATACTTGCTGAAACCCATTTCTCCTTAAAATATGCATGTAAAAGCTCATTTTCGTCTAGTATTTGCTTCTCTTTTCCCTTTTCTCTCACAATAATTGGATGTTTACATCCTCTACGAAATTTTTCGAACACATCCATTAATTTATCTTGTTCACTCACTTCTATTGGAAGTAATTTTCGAAGTTCCGTTGTTTTTTTCCCATAATATCTCTCCAATAAAAATCTCATGAAAATATATCTTCGTTGTTTCCACTCATAATAGAGAGTGAACACTAAGAAACTAATAATAATCCACGCATTCAAATTAGTTGGCATCATAAATAACACAAAAGCAAGAAATGCAACTATACCTATCCCAGATACATACAAAGTTAATTCATGTGATTTTGGGAATGACTTCTTTAAAGAAAAGAGAAGAAAGATTAACTTTCCTCCATCTAGTGGCCAGATTGGCAGTAGATTAAAGAGAAATATCATGCCATTAAATTGAACGAATGTTTGGAAAAGGGATTCGGTTAATATTTGAGAATGATACAAAAATATTCCCACTCCTAATAGCCAAACATGTTGCAGAGGTCCTGCAATAATAACAATTGTCTCTTCTAATAATGGTCTATTTCCATGCTCATCCATTTCTGCTACTCCACCGAATGGCAATAAGGAAATCTTTTTTATTCTCCATGAAAAAAAGGAGGCAGCACTTGCGTGACCTAACTCATGTATAAAAATAATTGTAAATAACATACAAAGCTCATAAAAATGGGCAGTCATTACACCAATCGCAATAACAACCCACAATAATGGATGAATATAAATATATTTAAACACTCGAAAGAATTTATTCAAAATCAATCACCTGTAAGGGATCAATAAAATCATCATTCTTTTTTATAGCAAAATAAAATAACCCAAGTGAATTCTCCTCTTCAAAGTTAGAAGCACTTCCCACCTTTGTTCCTTTTTCAATTAGTTCATATAGTTTTACATCTACTTCTGCTAAATTTCCGTACCATGATTCACTATTATCACTATGTTGTATGACAACTGTTTTTCCAAAGCCTTCTTTTTCTCCAATAAAAGTAATCTGTCCCTCATTAAACGCTTGTACGGTAGTATTTGCACCTGTTTCAATGGCAATTCTTTGACCACTTTCATCAAAATCCTCTAATATTTTACCCGATGCTGATAGTGCATATTGCTGTAATTGATTTGTACTTGTCTCTTTACTATCTTGTTCTGGTAAAAACGCCAAGGGCTTTCCGAATTTATCTTCATACCAATCGGAGACAACCATAAAGTTAAATTCCTGTGACATCGCATATTTAATCGAATTTTCTACTTTTGCTAATTTCTCAGATGGATGGTCGATAATAATGGCAACTGCTAGATAAAGAACAGCAGCCCCTAATATTTTTAGCATGAATAATTCTTTGCGAAATAAAGGATGAACTTTTGGTGGATTTTTTTCCTCTTTATTATCTGTATGAAAGTTGTAAAATGTTTCATCATTTTCTTCATCAGACCATAGAATTCTACTATCTATATTTTTTTGCATTCTTTCTCTTTCTTTTCTTCTCTTTTCCATTTTCTTTCTTACATCATCTGATCTTGACCCCATAATACTCCTCTCCCTTAAGTAGAACTTGTCCTTTTACTTCTATATTTATGTTAGGAAGAGGTTAAGTATGACTTTAATCCTGTTAAAAGAATGATGAATAAAATCATGTAAGTTCGTATAACTTAGGTTTGAAACTGTCAAAATATCTGATAATAATTTTTTGATAATAAAAAAAATCTAGTCTGATTAAAACACTAATCAAACTAGATTTTTATTTATGTACCATAAAGAGATATTTATCTTGCTCCAAAGAAAGTTTTGATTTTAGCAAATACTCCTTTGGATTCTTCTTCTAAATGTTGTAATGGTACTGTTTCTCCTAAAATTCTTCTAGCAATATTACGATAAGCAAGAGCTGATTTATTGTTAGGATTTAAAGCGATTGGTTCTCCATTATTAGAAGCCTTAATAACAGCATCATCGTCTGCAACTATTCCAAGTAGATCAATCGATAAATGACTTGTAACTTCATCAATGTCCAGCATATCACCACTTTTAACCATATGATTTCTAATACGATTAATTACTAAC
>DATMFU010000319.1:0-12653 GCA_035556015.1 Niallia sp.
AAGGCAATAAATCTATCTATCAAGGAAAAATTATCATTTATAAACATAAATAAGAAGGACGGTACTTTCTTAAGTAAATGCCACTAAAAGAGGATAGTGTTTGTTATCCTAAGTGCTTTTAAAGTAGAGAAATACTGGAAAGTAAATTTGCAGCAGGAGGATGTTATGTTGAATAGAGGGCTTTTTATTACATTAGAAGGACCTGAGGGTGCAGGTAAAACAACCATTTTAAATATGTTGGTGAAACATTATCAAGAAAAGGGAATAAACATTGTTAAGACAAGAGAACCAGGTGGTATTCCAATAGCTGAAAAAATCAGAGAAGTGATTCTAAATCCTAACCATACAGAGATGGATGCTAGAACAGAAGCATTACTTTATGCAGCGGCTCGGAGACAGCATTTGGTTGAAAAAGTTGTCCCTGCCTTAAAGGAAGGTTCCATCATTTTATGTGATCGTTTTATTGATAGCTCTTTAGCCTATCAAGGCCATGCAAGGGGAATCGATATGAATGAGATTTGGAGTATTAACCAATTTGCGATTGATGGAGTAATGCCCCAATTAACACTCTATTTCGACATAGATCCGAAACTTGGTTTAGAAAGAATTAATAGTACCGATAATAGAGAGGTTAATCGATTGGATTTAGAAAAGCTAGAATTCCATCTATTAGTTCAAGAAGGATATTATGAAATATTAGAAAAATATCCTGATAGAATAAAAAAAGTTGATGCATCGCAAACGACTGAGCAGGTGTTTGATCAAGCGAAAAAATTAATCAATGAGTTTGTTGTTAATAATTAAAAATTTGAAAATTTTACCTCCTTTATCACTATGAATTTTACCCTTTAAGATGTTTGTTTCCATTTTTATTGCTATAATAAAAGAAGATTATATTCGGAAACTATAATAAAGGGTGGGGAAGAAGTGAAATTAATTCTAACTGTAATTCAAGATAAAGATAGCAATAAGTTACTTAATGCTCTAGTAGAGAATAATTTTAGAGCAACAAAACTTGCAAGTACAGGTGGATTTTTGAAATCTGGAAATACTACCTTTATGATAGGGACAGAGGATATTAGGGTAGAGAAAGCATTACAAATAATAAAGGAAAATTGCCAATCAAGAGATCAATTAGTTGCTCCAGTATCTCCAATGGGAGGAAACGCTGACTCTTATGTACCATATCCTGTTGAAGTAGAAGTTGGTGGAGCTACAGTATTTGTTGTGCCTGTAGAGCAATTTAAACAATTTTAATTACATTTTAAAGGGTTCTTCAGGGAGGTACTTATGAAAATTAATAAAGATATACGATTTAGTACTGAAGGAACTAGAATAGATTTAAAAGGAACGATAAATGATACAAAATTTCGTGGACTTGTTCAGCAACAAAATGAGAAATTGAAAGTCGGACAACTCCAAAATTTAATGAAAAACATAGATTTAATGGGAAGTAAGTTAGGAAAATCTCAGAATCTCAAGGACCTAACTAAATATAAATCATTAGTAAAGCAGTTCGTTAAAGAAGCTGTAGAATATGGTCTTCAAGTTAAGAAGGACAATTCCTGGGATCAATTCGGTCAAGGAAGAGACTTAAACACTGTTCAAGTGATTGATGATAAATTAGTTGAACTTACGGAAGAAATTATGGTAAAAGAAAAGAACGGCTTAAGAATATTAGACAGGATTGGGGAAATTAAAGGATTATTAATTAATCTATATACGTAATGGAGTGATTGTCTTGACAAGAACGTGGGAAGAACTTGAAGGGACACAACCCATTGTTTTAAAAATGCTAAAGAATAGCTTGAAAAAGAATAGACTAGCTCATGCCTATCTATTTGAGGGAATGAAAGGGACTGGTAAAAGAGAAATAAGTACTATTCTTACTAAGAGTATACTATGTGAAAATGTTATAGATGAATATGTTCCATGTGAAACATGTTCCAATTGTAAAAGAATAAATCATGGAAACCATCCTGATGTCCATATTGTAGAACCGGAAGGATTATCTATTAAAAAACATCAAATTCAAAGTTTACAAGAAGAGTTTTCTAAGACAGGGGTAGAATCCAAACAGAAGATTTATGTAATTGTTCATGCCGATAAAATGACAACAAATGCTGCAAATAGCTTACTTAAGTTTTTAGAGGAACCAAATGCTGAAACAACAGCAGTATTATTAACAGAACAAATACAACAAATTTTACCGACTATTTTATCTCGATGCCAGGTTCTATCCTTTACTCCGTTGTCACCATCTGAAATGGCAAAAAAATTGGTAACTAGTGGGATTAAGACAAGTGAGGCACCGTTACTTGCTCATATTACTAATGATTATGATGAAGCACTAAGTCTGAGTACGGATGATTGGTTTGTACAAGCACGGGGAATAGTGGTAAAATTATATGAGGCTCTTAATACAGCTCCATTAGAAGCGCTAATAGCTCTTCAGAGAGAATGGTTCTTGCATTTCAAGGATAAAGAACAGATTGATAGAGGGCTCGATTTATTGTTGCTACTTTATAAGGACTTATTATATATACAGCTTGGCAAGCATAATCAAATAGTATACGTTAGCAATCAAGAACGATTAGAAAGATATGCATTAAAAAGTTCTAGTCACCGGTTAACGGAGCAAATGTCAGCTATTTTTGAAGCGAAGCGAAAGCTGCAAGGAAATATGAATCCACAGTTATTGATGGAACAGCTTGTGCTAGAGCTGCAGGAGGGATCTTCAGTTGTATGATGTTGTAGGAATCCGCTTTAAAAAAGCTGGAAAAATATATTATTTTGATCCAAACGAGTTGCTTATTCAAAAGGATGACTTTGTCATTGTCGAGACTGTTCGTGGTGTTGAATACGGAAAAGTCGTAATTGGCCCAAAGAAAGTTGAAGAAAATGATGTAGTTTTACCATTGAAGAAAGTACTAAGAATTGCTGATCATAAAGATCAAATGATTGTAGAGGAAAACAAAATTGCAGCAAAAGAAGCATATGAGGTATGCTGTGAAAAGGTAAATCTACATGAATTGGATATGAAGCTAGTAGATGTGGAATATACATTTGATCGAAATAAAGTAATCTTCTACTTTACAGCAGATGGCAGAGTAGATTTTAGGGAATTGGTAAAAGACTTGGCATCCATCTTTCGAACAAGGATTGAACTCCGCCAAATTGGCGTAAGAGATGAAGCTAAAATGTTAGGCGGAATAGGACCGTGTGGCAGAATGTTATGCTGTTCCACATTCTTAGGCGATTTTGAACCAGTATCCATTAAAATGGCGAAAGATCAAAATTTATCCTTAAATCCAACCAAGATATCTGGATTGTGCGGAAGATTAATGTGCTGTTTAAAGTACGAAAATGATGAATATGAATCAGCTAAAGAACTTTTACCCGACTTAGGTGAATGGATTAATACGCCAGATGGAAGGGGAAAAGTAGTTGGTTTAAATATATTGGAACGTGTACTCCAGGTGGAAATATCTGAACAAGAACGAGTGCTTGAATATACTTTAGAAGAATTACTACAAGAAGATGCTGTTTCAGTTCAATCCACAGATTAATGAGGTGGAAGAGTGGATAAAAAAGAAATATTTGAATCAGTAATTAATATGGAAAGTCAAATTGGTAACCTTTATAAGCAGTTAGGGGATTTAAAGCAACATGTTGCTGAACTCTTAGAGGAAAATAATAGGTTGCAATTAGAAAATGAGAATTTAAGAAGACATTTAGAAGATACAGCTAGAGAGAAAGAAAGTCTGAGTAAATCTAGTAAAAGCAAAAAAAGGAACTCTAAACAAAGCAAGAATACTGGGGAAAAGAATATGGATATTGGAGAAGGATATGATAACCTAGCAAGATTATATCAAGAAGGTTTTCATATCTGTAATCTCCATTTTGGTAGCCCCAGAAAAGATGGAGATTGCCTATTTTGTTTATCATTCTTAAATAAAAAATAAGGATATCTCAAAAGAGGGTCTGATTTCACTGGAATTATCTTTCGTAGAACAAGGTTTATTTTCTACTAGATATTCCCGTGGGTTCTGGCCCTTTTGTTATCAAATAAGGAGGTAGATAGGATGGTCCAATTAATTGGAGATGAGAGGCTGGACTATTTATTAGATGAGCGATTAAGAATTATTCAAAGTCCTTCCGTATTTTCATTTTCCCTTGATGCAGTATTATTAGCTGATTTTGTGTCTATTCCTTTGAAAAAAGGAAGAATTATTGATTTATGTAGTGGTAATGGAGTGATTCCACTATTTTTATCACTCCGTTCAAAGGGAGAAATTATCGGGGTAGAAATTCAGGAAAGATTATATGATATGGCTATGAGAAGTATTATGTATAATCAACTTGAAGATAAGGTAAAAATGTTACATGAAGATATAAAAAATGCACCAGAACGATTAGGATATGAAAAATATGATGCTGTTACATGTAACCCTCCTTATTTTAAGAAAACAGCTTCAATAGAAGAAATTAATGTAAATGAACATCTAGCTATAGCAAGACACGAGATTTTATGCACGTTAGAAGATACAGTTAAAATTTCAAGTCAACTAGTTAAGCAAGGTGGAAAGGTAGCCTTTGTACATAGACCTGGGAGATTATTAGATATCATTACCTTGATGAGAGCGAATCGCTTAGAACCGAAGCGTATTCGATTTGTCTATCCGAAAGAAGGAAAAGAAGCAAACATCCTTTTGATTGAGGCAATTAAAGATGGTAAACCAGATATAAAGATTCTTCCTCCTTTATATGTTTATAAAAATGAAAATGAGTATACAGAGGAAATGAGCCAGATACTTTATGGAAAGAAGTAAACATTATTTCTATGTGTTGAGGTGCCGAGACGGCAGTTTCTATGCTGGTTATACGAATGACTTATTGAAAAGGTTAAAAACTCATAATGAAGGAAAAGGGGCAAAATATACTAGAGCGAGATTGCCTGTTTATCTTATTTATCATAAGGAGTTTGCAACAAAAAAAGAAGCTATGCAAGCAGAATATGCTTTTAAGCAGTTAACAAGAAAAAGAAAAGAGCTCTATTTAGAAAGAGAGGTTTATGAAGCATATGAAGCAACAAAAAAGCTTTAAAGAAAATAAGGGTTCTTTATACTTAATACCGACTCCAATTGGAAATTTGGAAGATATGAGTTTTAGAGCAGTCAGAATGCTAAAAGAAGCAGATATGATAGCTGCAGAAGATACACGTAATACGAAAAAGCTTTGTAATCATTTTGAAATTAATACACCTATTGTTAGTTATCATGAACATAATAAGGAATCTAGTGGGCAAAAAATTCTCCAACAAATTAGGGAAGGAAAGGTAATTGCGCTTGTAAGTGATGCAGGTATGCCAACTATTGCTGACCCTGGTTATGAATTAGTGATTGAAGCAGTTGAACAAGGGATAGCTGTTATACCTCTTCCTGGTGCAAATGCAGCATTGACTGCACTAATTGCTTCAGGTTTACCTACTCACCCTTTTTATTTTTATGGTTTTTTGAATAGACAAAAGAAAGAGAAAAAAAAGGAATTGCTTTTTTTGAAAAATATTCCTGGAACGATTATCTTGTATGAATCTCCACATCGTTTAAAGGAATCTTTATTATTGATATTGGATATTCTCGGAAATAGAAGGATTACTTTATGTCGAGAGTTAACAAAACTTTATGAAGAATTTATCCGTGGGACAGTAGAAGAGGCAATTGATTGGTCAAACACAGAGGAAATTCGTGGTGAGTTTTGTTTGATTATTGAACAAGGAGAACAGATAGAAGACAATCAAGAGAAGTGGTGGGAAGAACTATCTGTTGTAGATCATGTTGATCATTACGTGGAAAATGAGGCTATCTCTGTGAAAGAGGCAATAAAGAAAACTGCCATTGATAGAGGCGTACAAAAAAGAGATGTTTATCAACAATATCATATAGAATAAAAAAGGCTTGTCCAATAATTTGGACAAGCCTTTTATTATTATTTAGAAAGTTCAAATGAACTTTTAATTTCATTTAATAGTTGTTCTGCACCTTCACGGCTAAGAATTAATTTTCCACCAGCAAGTGATAAATTATCATCTGAAACTTCACCAGTAACTTGGCAAGTCATATTTGGTTTATATTTTTTTAAGATAATTTTTTCATCATCAACGTAAATTTCTAATGCGTCCTTTTCAGCAATACCTAATGTACGTCTTAATTCAATTGGAATAACTACTCTTCCTAATTCATCAACTTTACGAACAATACCTGTAGATTTCATTTTATATTTCTCCTCCCAAAACTTTTGTGCATTTTTATATGTTATTCGCTAATTTTCGACAAATTTCTTTGTATGAACTTATAATACCAGCGATTCCCAAATACGTCAATTACTTTATTTAAGGTTATTTTTTTAGATAAATCCAGTTATATCAACGTCTCAGACATCTTTCTATAAAAAAATATAAAAAACATGGGTAAAATTGGTTGTTCATTTTTGTTCTTTATTCGACAAAATGCTACAAAAACGGACTGTTTTCTATTATTTATTTGACACACTCCATTCCAAGTTGCAGTAACTTTATTTTTTAGGTATATTTTGATGGGGTAAACGGAAAAAATGGCAATGATTAAGCTACTTAAACAACAATTTTGTTTCGAATATAAGGAAGAATGGTTACAATAGTAGTAGTTGTTTTAAAAATTGAAGAGTACATAATGTATGAAGACATATAGGAGGGAAATAAGTGAAAGAGCAAGAAAAGACTTTTTATATTACAACGCCTATTTATTATCCAAGTGGCAACTTACATATTGGACATGCCTATACAACAGTTGCTGGAGATGCAATGGCTCGATACAAACGAATGAAAGGCTATGAGGTTAGATATTTAACAGGTACAGATGAACATGGACAAAAGATTCAAAGAAAAGCAGAAGAAGCAGGTATAACACCAATTCAGTATGTAGATGAAATTGTTGCTGGAATTAAAGAGTTATGGGGTAAATTGGATATATCCTATGATGATTTTATACGCACAACAGAAAAAAGACATACAGATGTAGTAGAAAAAATGTTTAAAAAGCTATTAGATCAAGGTGATATTTATTTAGATGAGTATCAAGGTTGGTATTCTGTTTCGGATGAAACTTACTATACAGAATTACAATTAGTTGACCCAATATATGATGAAAATGGGAAAGTAATTGGTGGGAAGAGCCCAGATAGCGGACATGCGGTAGAGTTGGTAAAGGAAGAATCCTATTTCTTCAGAATGGGAAAATATGCTGACCGCTTATTAGAATTTTACGAACAAAATCCAGACTTTATTCAACCAGAGTCTCGTAAAAATGAAATGATTAATAATTTTATTAAACCAGGATTAGAAGATCTTGCTGTTTCAAGAACTACTTTTGATTGGGGGATAAAAGTTCCAGGCGATCCAAAACATGTCGTATATGTATGGATTGATGCACTTTCTAATTACATCACTGCATTAGGTTATGGTTCAGAGGACGAGTCATTATATAATAAGTTCTGGCCTGCGAATGTTCACTTAGTTGGAAAGGAAATTGTGAGATTCCATACTATATATTGGCCAATCATGTTGATGGCTTTAGATCTTCCAATGCCGAAGAAGGTCTTTGCTCATGGATGGATATTAATGAAAGATGGAAAAATGTCTAAGTCCAAAGGAAATGTAGTAAATCCAGTAACTTTAATAGATCGCTATGGTTTAGATGCATTACGCTATTACTTATTGAGAGAAGTACCATTTGGATCTGATGGTGTCTTTACTCCTGAAGCGTTTGTAGAAAGAGTGAATTTTGACCTAGCAAATGATTTAGGAAATTTACTTAATCGAACAGTTGCGATGATTAACAAATATTTTGATGGTGTTATCCCAGATTATAAAGGTTCTGAAGATGTATATGAGCAATCGCTTGTTCAAGCACATAAGGACACACTTGAAAAATATGAAGAGCATATGGAAAACATGGAATTCTCCGTTGTTTTAACAAACTTATGGCAGTTAGTTAGCCGAAATAATAAATATATAGATGAAACACAACCATGGGTATTAGCAAAAGAAGAAAAAACAGAAGAATTAGCTACCGTTATGGTACACCTAGCAGAATCACTAAGAAGAATTGCTGTACTAATTAAACCATTCTTGACACAAACACCAGATAAAATTTTTGAGCAGCTTAATATTAAAGATGATTCCTTAAAAACTTGGGATAGTCTTGAAACCTTTGGTCTAATACCATCTGGTACAAAAGTAGAAAAAGGAAATCCTATTTTCCCAAGATTGGATATAAAAGAGGAAGTAGAATTTATAAAAGCAGAAATGCAAGGGCCAGTAAAAGAGGAAGCTAAAAAAGAGGAAGTTAAGGAAGAAATTCCAGAAACAGAAGAAATCACAATCGATGATTTTATGAAAATTGATTTAAGGGTTGCAAAAGTTCTGCAAGTAGAACCAGTTAAAAAAGCAGATAAATTGTTAAAATTACAATTAGATTTAGGATATGAAAAAAGACAAGTAGTATCCGGTATTGCTCAGTACTATACGCCAGAGGAATTAGTTGGTAGAAGAGTCATTTGTGTAACGAACTTAAAGCCTGTTAAATTAAGAGGAGAATTATCACAAGGAATGATTTTAGCAGGAAGTAAGGATGGAGTTTTATCTGTCGCAACGGTAGATGAATCATTGCCACTTGGATCAAAAGTAAAATAATGAATTAAAAGACAAAAAAGCATGGAGATGTTCTTATAAAAGGTTTTCACTTTTAGGATGTCTCTATGTTTTTCTCTTTATTAATTTTAAAATAAGCTTCTCTTTTTCACTGAATAGGGAATTTTATAGAAAGGATAGTAAAAACATATGTTATTTGATACACATACGCATATAAATGCTGAAGAATTTAATGAAGACTTAGAAGAAGTAATAGGCAGAGCAGTAGATGCTGGAATGGAAAAAATGATAGTGGTAGGCTTTGATCGACCAACTATCACAAGAGCAATGGAATTAATAGACCAATATGACTTTTTGTATGCTAGTATCGGTTGGCATCCGGTTGATGCAATTGATATGGTAGAAGAGGATTTAGTTTGGATAGAAGAATTATCTAGCCATCCTAAAGTAGTTGCAATTGGAGAAATGGGATTGGATTATCATTGGGACAAGTCTCCAAAAGAGATTCAAAAGGAAGTATTTAGAAAACAAATTCGATTAGCGAAAAAAGTAAAATTGCCTATAATTATTCATAATCGTGAAGCTACATCTGATATTGTAGAGATACTAAAAGAAGAGGAAGCATCAGAAGTTGGAGGAATAATGCATTGTTATGGAGGAAGTGTTGAGACTGCATTAGAATGCATAAAAATGAATTTTTATATTTCTCTTGGAGGAACGGTCACTTTCAAAAATGCACGAAAACCAAAAGAGGTTGCAGAGGCAGTATCTTTAGAGCATCTATTAATTGAAACAGACTGTCCATATCTTGCCCCAACACCATTTAGAGGAAAAAGAAATGAGCCGAGTTATGTGAAGTTGGTTGCAGAAGAGATAGCGAAAATTAGAGGAATTACCATGGAAGAGGTTGCTAGCAAAACAACAGAGAATGCAAAAAAATTATTCGGCATAAATTGATAAGGTATTCTGTCGAATCTAGATGTAGTTTGTCCAAGGAACCTAACTTTCAACTTGTTCTACATCGTCTCCTTTTCTCATAGACTATTTATGTCGATATTTCTTTCTTTCCTTTCTCCCGCTTTTTTTGCATAATAAGAAATACGTTCAAAGAATCCTAAGGGTTGACAGCAGGCATGATACTCTATATAATCACTCCGAGAGAAAAGGAGGCGTTTTTCATCGGAATCCAAAACATGAAAAACCTGGTTTCTAAATCTTTGAGCAGGAAAAAGGTGTCGGTGTTAATTGCGAGTTTCATAGTATTTGCAAGTGGTTTATCATTTGTTATCTATGAATCTACAAAAGATAAAGTGACATTGACATTAGACGGTAAGAGGCAAGTCATCGAGACGCACTCATCTACTATTCAAGACATATTGGATGATTTGGATATTACCGTAGGCTCAAAAGATTATGTGTTTCCCTCGTTAAACACAAAGGTAAAGGATGACTTAGAAGTTGTCTGGAAAAAAGCGAAGCAGGTTGAATTGCAAAAAGACGACGAGAAGAAAACGGTTTGGACAACAGTGGATACTGTTAAGGAGTTTTTAGAAGAACAAAAAATATCTTTGAACGAGCATGATCAGATCAGTCAGCAAATAGATTCCAGAATAGAACATAACATGGATATTGTCGTACATACCGCATTTCCGGTAACACTAGTAGACGCAGGTAAGAAGAAAAAAGTATGGTCCACTTCGACTACGGTCGCTGACTTTTTAAAACAACAAGAGATATCACTTGCAAAATTAGACCGAGTTGAGCCAGATCTAAAAGAAGAAGTGAAAGAAGATGCTGTTGTAGATATAACAAGAATAGAAAAGGTCACCGATGTAGTGGAACAACCGATTAATTATGCCGTTGTTACTCAAAAGGATAACAGTCTTCCAGAAGGGACAGAAGAAGTAGTCAAAGAAGGAAAGAACGGACTGATTTCTAAAAAGTATGAAGTAACAATTGAAAACGGCAAAGAAACTTCAAGAAAACTACTCAGTGAAAAAACATTAACAGAAAAGCAAGATAAGGTAGTGTCTGTTGGAACAAAGACAGATACGGTACAACAACTTGCATCCCGTGGTGAAGAGAGCGGTACAGAAGTACATGTTAATTCAACAGCCTATACAGCGAGTTGTAATGGGTGTTCTGGGCATACTGCTACTGGCATTGATCTGAAGGCAAATCCAAATGCGAAAGTTATTGCTGTCGACCCTAGTTTTATCCCTCTAGGAACCAAAGTATATGTTGAAGGCTATGGTTATGCTGTTGCAGCAGATACAGGTGGTAATGTTAAAGGGAAAAAAATTGATGTTTTCTTTGCAACGAAAGCAGAGGCTTATCGTTGGGGAAACAGACAGGTTAAGATTAAGATTATCGACTAGTTAAACTTAATAATGGTTACTTTACAGAGGAGTCATTTTCCTCTGTTTTTCTTTTTTTATGATTTCTTTGTTTATTTGTTAATAGGTACAGATAAGCTATAATAAGAAAGAAAAGAATTAGTTTACTCTGTATATATAGACGATTCATGTTACAATTATGTTTCATTTTTTTTTCAAATTTTAAATATTTTTTTGGAGGTTCCATGAAATTAAAAGAAATTATAGTAGTGGAAGGCAGAGATGATACAACCGCTATAAAACGAGCAGTTGATGCAGATACTATTGAGACAAATGGTTCTGCTATAAATAAAGAAACACTTGAAAAAATAAAATTGGCACAGGCGACAAGAGGAGTTATTGTACTTACAGATCCAGACTATCCTGGCCAAAAAATTCGTCATACAATAGAAAAATATATTCCAGAATGTAAGCATGCATTTATCCCGAAGGAGCAAGCAATTCATAAGCTTGGAAAAGGAGTTGGGGTAGAACATGCGTCAGTAGAAGCAATTAGGGAAGCCTTGAGGGATGCCCATCATATGATAGAGGAAGTAACGGAAGAAATAACAAAAGAAGACTTAATAGATGCTGGGTTAATTGGGGGTGCCGGTTCTAAAGAACGTAGAGAGCAGTTAGGGAAGCTTCTTAAGATAGGCTATACTAATGGGAAACAATTACATAAGAGACTGGCCATGTTCCAAATATCTAAAAAAGACTTTGCGCAAGCTATTAAAGAAATACGCCAGGAGGACAATCATGTATAAAGATATAGCAACACCTGCTAGAACGAAAGCTATTTTGGATAAGTATGGGTTCTCGTTCAAGAAAAGTTTAGGACAGAACTTCTTAATTGATACAAATATATTAAGGAATATCGTCGATTACGCAGAGCTAACGGAAGAATCCGGTGCAATAGAGGTAGGTCCTGGAATTGGTGCGTTGACAGAACAATTAGCAAAAAGAAGTAAGAAAGTAGTGGCATTTGAAATAGATCAGCGATTACTACCTATTTTAGATGACACCCTTTCCCCATATCCTCATACAAAAATTATTCATCAGGATATTTTAAAGGCAAATGTAAAGGAAATGATTGACCAAGAATTCCAAGGTATAAAGGATATTATGTTGGTTGCAAACTTACCTTACTACGTGACCACACCTATTATCATGAAAATACTGGAGGAAAAATTACCACTAAGAGGAATTGTGGTTATGCTTCAAAAGGAAGTAGCTGAAAGAATATCAGCTAAACCCGGTACGAAGGAATATGGTTCATTATCTATTGCTATTCAATACTATACAAAAGCAGAGGTAGTAATGATTGTTCCAAAGACAGTATTTGTTCCACAACCAAATGTGGACTCTGCTGTTATTAGATTAACAATAAGGGATACTCCGACTGTTACTGTAAAAAATGAAGAGTTTTTCTTTAAGGTAACAAGAGCAAGCTTTGCACAAAGAAGAAAAACGATTCTAAATAACTTATCAAGCCAACTAGAGAATGGTAAGGAAAAAAAGGAACAGATTATTGAGGCTCTAAAAGAAGCAGATATTGATCCATCTAGAAGGGGAGAATCTCTTTCTAT
>DATMFU010000320.1:0-16540 GCA_035556015.1 Niallia sp.
ACAAGAGAAAATTGATTTACTATATGATTTATTAGAAAAAGAAGTTATTGCAAGGAACTATTGTAATACAAATATTGAATCAGCAAAAACGATTATGGAAGAAATACAGAATGGTAACAGCCGTTTGCAAGTAGAAGTTGAACTATTACAAAAAAACTATAATCTAACTGGTGACGATATTGAACTTAAATTTAAGTTAGAGAAAAAGTTGCATATGCTGTATAAGCAGTTCGAAGTATTAGAACATAAGTTAATGACAGATTCAACAGCTCATACATTACTGAGTGAAGAATTAAGAGAATTGAAACAACAATTAGAAATGGCGTCGCAAGAGCAGTCTGATTTGTTTGAAAGACTACATGCACTTCGAAAAGATGAGGTTATTTCTCATGAGAAGATAAAGGAACTCAGCATTCAAGTAACAGATGCGTTAAGAAGAGTGGCAAACAGTAATCTTCCTGGTGTAACAGAGGAATATAATCAATTAGTAAGTAATGCGAAAACTAGTATTACAAAAGTAAAAGCCAAATTAGATATCGCACCTCTTGATATGTTTGAAGTCAAAAAGTTAGTAGAAGAAGCTGAAGAACATGTAATTGCTTTAGTAAATACTACCTTAGAGTTAGTAGAAACCGTTTATTTAGCAGAGAAAATTATCCAATATGGAAATAGATATCGAAAAAGATATCCCCAAGTACATGCAGGGTTACTTGAAGCTGAATCTGCTTTTAGAAAATATCAGTATGATGAAGCACTTCGAGCAGCTGCCGTAGCAATTGAAGAAGTTGAACCAAATTATTCAACAAAAATAGAAACTTGGTCTAGAGAATGGGAAGAAGATTCTAAGTAGTAAATTTAGGGATACTAATTTAGTATCCCTTTTTCGTTTTAATGAATGAGAGCGTGATCTTTATTTTCAAATATTCCTTCCTGTGTTAGCATAATAAAGTATTTAAATCTTGAAGTTATAATAAAAATTGAAAGTATGATGAATCTGCAATGATAGAAAGGATTTCAGAGGATAATGATTTATATAGATAACAGTGCAACAACAAAACCATTTCCTGAGGTAATAAAGTCATTTACTACAGTAGCACAACAATATTTTGGCAACCCTTCCTCTATTCATAGTCTTGGAATGGAAGCAGAAAAGTTGTTATTCCAAGCAAGAGAACAAGTTGCAAAAATTTTAGAAGTGAAAAGTACGGAGATATTTTTTACTTCTGGAGGAACTGAAGGGAATAATACAGCCTTAAAAGGGATTGCTTACTCAAAAATAGAAAGTGGAAAACATATCATTACCACAAAGATTGAACACGATTCCGTTCATAAAGTGATGGAACAATTAGAAAAGGATGGTTTTTCAATCACTTATCTTCCTGTGAATGAATTTGGTCAAGTTTCTTTAAGTGATGTAAAGAATAATATCCGGAAAGACACAATTCTTATTTCTATTATGCATGTTAATAATGAAATTGGATCTATACAGCCAATTGAGGAGATAGGAAATATGTTGTTAGATTATCCCAATATCATCTTTCATGTAGATGGTGTCCAAGGAATTGGGAAAAAAGAAATTTCCTTAAAAAAGGCGAATGTAGATGTCTATACTATTTCTGCTCATAAATTCCATGGACTAAAGGGAAGTGGAATCTTTTATGTAAAAGAAGGAAGAAAGTTTTTGCCGCTTTTACTTGGTGGTGGACAAGAGAGTAATTTTAGGAGTGGTACAGAAAATGTAGCAGGTGCTGTAGCTACAGCTAAAGCGCTAAGAATGCAGATGGAGAATCAAAAGAAGTATACGGAAAATGTAAGGAAAATGAATTTATACTTGCGAGAACAATTATCTATTATAGAAGGTGTATCTATTCATTCTCCAATGGGAGAGAAAGGCATTCCACACATTCTTAATTTTTCTATAGAAGGAATGAAAGCAGAAGTATTTGTTCATGCCTTAGGAGAGAAAAAAATCTATTTATCCACAACAAGTGCATGTTCCTCTAAAACGAATAAAGTAAGTAAAACATTATTAGCTATCGGGGTACCTACACAAATTGCGGAAAGCTCCTTCCGTATTAGTTTATCTTATGAAAATACACTAAATGAAATGAAAATCGTAATCGAAACAATAAAAGAAATAACAGAATGGTTAAGAGGTGTTATCAATTGACATATGATCGAATATTAATTAGATACGGTGAGTTATCAACGAAAGGAAGAAATAGAAAACAGTTTGTAGAGAAATTGAGAAGAACTATTGCAGATTCTTTAGAGAAATTTCCCAATGTAAAGATTGAAGCGAAAAGAGAAAGAATGTATGTTCTTTTAAATGGCGAAAATATAGAAGGAATTTCAAAAGTACTGAAGAATATATTTGGGATTCAATCTTTTAGTCCAGCATTAAAGTTAGATAGAGATGTGGAAAAAATAAAAGAAGCAGCTTTAAATATGGTTAGCTCCTCTTATAAAGAAGGCAACACATTTAAAGTGAGTGCTAGAAGAGCAGATAAGGATTTTGAGTTAGATACAAATGAAATTAACCACATGATTGGTGGATATTTACTGAAAAATTTACCGAATCTTAAAGTGGATGTGAAAAAACCTGATATTAATTTACAAGTGGAAGTAAGAAAAGAGGCAATTTATTTATCGTGTGAAACTATTTCGGGTGCTGGTGGATTACCTGGAGGCACAAGTGGAAAAGCTATGTTGATGTTATCTGGAGGATTGGATAGTCCTGTTGCAGGATATTTATCCATGAAAAGAGGGTTAGAACTAGAAGGAGTGCACTTCTTTAGTCCACCTTTTACGAGTGAAAGAGCTAAACAAAAGGTTATAGATCTTTCAAGCAAATTGGCTAATTTTAGTGGGCAATTTGTGTTGCATATCGTTCCTTTTACAGAAATTCAACAGTTAATTCATAAGCAAATCCCAGAAAATTATACAATGACAGCCACAAGAAGATTAATGCTTAGAATTACAGACGAATTAAGAAAAAGACAAGAAGCACTCGCAATTATTACAGGGGAAAGCTTGGGACAAGTAGCGAGTCAAACTATTGAAAGTATGTATGCAATAAATGATGTTACAAATACACCAATTCTTCGACCACTTATTGCAACGGATAAAACAGAAATTATCGAGATAGCAAAAAATATCGATACACATGATATTTCTATACGTCCATTTGAAGATTGTTGTACTGTATTTGTGCCATCTTCTCCAAAAACAAAGCCTAAGAAGGAAAAAATTCAATACTATGAAAGCTTTATTGATTTTGAACCAATGATTGCACAGGCAGTAGACAATGTAGAGACTATTGTCCTAAAAAGCAATAATGGAATGATTGATTCAGAACAAGAATTATTATTTTAAATGAACTAATATTATATTGTCTGGTTGTATGTTAGTACCAAAAATTGCCTATAATATGTGAAGAATTACCAGTAAGAAAAACGAATGAATGCCATGTGTACTACACATTCTATTATCAACAAGGAGGTGATACACATGGCAAACAGCAACAATTCAAACCAATTATTAGTACCTGGTGTTTCTCAAGCACTAGATCAAATGAAATATGAAATTGCTACTGAGTTTGGTGTAAACTTAGGTGCGGAAACTACTTCTCGTGCGAATGGTTCAGTTGGTGGAGAAATTACTAAACGTTTAGTGCAAATGGCTGAACAACAATTAGGCGGTTTCTCTAAATAATTAAAATTAAATACTTGGCTACAAGGAGTAAGGCAATGCGCCTTACTCCTTTCTTATATAGGGCAATGGAACGATTAAAGAGTAATAATATTTTAAAAATTGTTGGTAAATAGTATAATAGTAAAAGTATTTTTAATTGAATTGAACGAAAGTAGGAGAAGTTATGTTGACTCAGAAGGAATTAATCGCTCCGAAACATTATAATTTTGTTGCGGAAATTGAAAAATTTGCAAAAAACGAAGAAAGACTAGCATTAAAGTGGGAAAACGAAGATGGTGAAACAAAGGAAATTACTTACCATTCTTTAATGAAACAAGTAAATAGAATTGGTAATGTTTTGAAATCCAATGGGTTAAAAAAGAGTGATGTTGTTTTAATTATTGTGCCGCGCATCGTAGAAGCATATCAAGTATATCTGGCTGCATTAAAACTTGGTTTAACTGTATTGCCAAGCTCTGAGATGCTACGTGCGAAGGATTTAAAATATCGTATTAATCATGGAGAAGTAAAAGGGGTAATTAGCTATTATCCATACATAGATGAATTAAATGCAATAGAAGAAGTTCAAGGCATTAAGCGTTTTGTACTTGGACAACCTACAGATGGCTGGAATCATTTAGAGAAACTTGCAGAATCAGCTTCTGATGAATTAGAGATTGTTTCTACTCTGAAGACAGATACTGCATTTATTTCTTATACATCTGGAACAACTGGTAATCCAAAAGGAGTAGTTCACACTCATGGTTGGGCATATGCGCATTTACGTACAGCTGCACCAAATTGGCTATGTATAGAAGAAGGAGATCTAGTATGGGCTACAGCTGCACCAGGATGGCAAAAATGGGTGTGGAGTCCCTTGTTATCTGTATTAGGTTCTGGTGCAATTGGTTTAGTTTATCATGGTAGATTTAATGCCCGTAAGTATCTAGAACTTTTGGAAAAATATGAGGTGAATGTTTTTTGCTGTACTCCAACAGAGTATCGCCTAATTGCCAAAGTAGAAGATATTAATAAATTCCATTTAAATAGTCTTCATAGTGCTGTTTCAGCAGGTGAACCATTAAATAGAGAAGTAATTGACGTTTTTAAAGAGAATTTCCAATTAGATGTTAGAGACGGTTATGGACAAACAGAAAGTACATTACTACTCGGAATTACAAAAGGAGTAGAATTACGCCCAGGTTCTATGGGGAAACCTACTCCGGGAAATATAGTAGAAGTAATAGATGAAGAAGGGGAAATCTGTGCTGTAGGCGAAGTTGGAGATATTGCCGTACATAAGGATACTCCTGCCTTATTTAAAGAGTACTTAAAAGAACCAGAAAGAACAAAGAAACAATATCGAGGAGATTACTTTGTTACTGGGGATCGTGCAAAGAAAGATGAAGATGGATACTTTTGGTTCGAAGGTAGAAGTGATGATATCATTATTAGTTCAGGGTACACCATTGGACCTTTTGAAGTGGAAGATGCACTAGTTAAACATAAAGCTGTGAAAGAATGCGCAGTAGTAGCAAGTCCTGATCCTATTAGAGGTAATGTAGTAAAAGCCTTTGTTGTACTTCAAAATGGGGTAGAAGAAACTGCAGAGTTAACGAAAGAATTACAAAATCATGTAAAAAAATTAACGGCACCATATAAATATCCTCGAAAAATAGAATATATGAACGAATTACCAAAGACTACTTCTGGAAAGATTAGAAGAGTAGAATTAAGACAAAATGAATGGAAAAACCACCGTTAATAATAAAAAATAAAGAAATTACTAGGGAGGGATATCTCAACAAATTATTGTTTGGGAAATCTCTTTTCCTTTATTTAAGCAAAGGAGGTTAGGAGAGATACGATGGGGACACTTATTTATGGCGGAAAAATATATACCTTACAAGAAGAAGGCCATCTCGTAGATGCTATCTATACAGAAGGTCAGCGTATAATTGATTATGGAAGTAAAGGAGAAATAGAAGATAATTATGGGGGAACTATAGATTCAGAACTTAATCTTCAAGGGGATGTATTATTACCTGGTTTTGTAGATAGTCATATGCATCTAGTAGGTTATGGGGAGAAATTATTGCGTTTAGATTTATCTGCATGTACTTCTAAAGAGGAAGCTTTAAAGAAGGTTGCAGATTATGCTCGAAATAAAAAGGCTGGAGAATGGATAATTGGTGATGGTTGGAATGAAAATTTGTGGGATGGCCAAGAGGTAATCACGAAGAAGGATATTGATCAATATGTATCTAACCATCCTGTGCTTCTTCACAGAATTTGTAAACATGCTATTGCAGTGAATTCACAGGCATTAAAACTAGCGAATGTGACGAAAGATACAAATGCACCTTTTGGGGGAGTAATAGAAAAAGATAATGATGGAGAAATTGTAGGGATTTTAAAGGATCAAGCCCAAGAGTTACTTACAAAAGTGTTGCCAAAAGTAAGTGATGAATATGTACAGCATGCTTTAAGAGCAGGTATTAAAGATGCTTATCGTTTAGGATTAACTGGTGCTCATACAGAAGATCTTTTTTATTACCATGGTTTTGAAGGAACAGTTCGCTCTTTTAAAAAGGTGATAGAAGAAGAAGGAAATTATTTTAGAGCTCATCTACTTGTTCATCATGAAGTTTTTCAAGATATGGTGGATAGTAATGGTAGTTACCTGAGTGGAAATGAATGGGTAGAACTAGGAAGCATGAAAATATTCGCAGATGGTGCATTTGGAGGTAGGACTGCATTATTAAGTAGACCATATTATGATGATCCAACTACGTATGGAGTGAGTATTTTCACTCAGGAACAATTAAATGAGTTAGTTAAGAATGCAAGAGAAAATGACATGCCTATAGCTGTACATGCAATAGGAGATGCAGCATTTGATATGGTGTTAACAGCCATTGAAAAATACCCGTTAAGAGGTTTCGGTAGAGATAGACTTATTCATGCAACAATGTTACGAAAGGATTTAATTGAGCGTATGAAGGGTCTTCCACTCATCTTGGATATTCAACCAAGCTTTGTATCATCCGACTTCCCTTGGGTAATGGATAGGCTTGGAAGGGAAAATCTCCAGTATTGTTATGCTTGGAATACTTTATTGCAGGAAGGATTACACTGTGCAGGGGGTTCAGATGCACCTATAGAAAGTGCTAATCCTTTAGAAGGTATCCAAGCAGCAGTGACAAGAACAAATAAGGACGATAAAAACGGTATTGGGTATATTCCAAATGAGGCTATAACTGTTTATGAAGCTGTTTGCCTTTATACAAAAGGAAGTGCCTACGCTATCTGCCATGAGAGGGATCGTGGGAAAATAGAAAAAGGATACCTAGCGGATTTTACTATTTTAAAAGAAGATATATTTCAAGTACCATGTTCCGAAATTAGTAATATTAATATTTCTAAAACCATTGTAGGCAATAAAATTATGTATGATTCATCTCTTTGATTAGGTCATAATTATGATTAATACGGAAATCATTAAGTGTAAAAGGAGATTAGTTTACTGGCTAATCTCTCTTTTAGTTAAATAGTCGGAAAAATATTTTCATAAAGCATTGTAACAAGTTCTATTTATCTATATAATATTTCGAAAATAGAAAGAAGGGATGAAAATGGGGAAAAGTCAAGTTAAGAAGGGTGCTTTTTTTGCTGGGATAGCTTATTTAATATGGGGTCTCTTTCCTCTTTATTGGAAGCATCTACAAGAAGTAGGCGCTGATGAGATATTAGCAAGTCGGATTTTTTGGTCTTTTATATTTATGATAATTATTCTAACCATTTCACGTAAGTGGAAATTATTCGCTGACACTTTGCGATCTTTTAAAAAAGAGAAAAAACAAGGATTCATGCTTTTTATTGCATCGATTTTGGTAAGTTGTAACTGGTTTATTTATATTTGGGCAGTTAATGCAAATCAAATTATAGAAACTAGTTTAGGTTACTACATAAATCCGTTAGTTAGTGTTTTGCTGGGAATCATCGTGTTAAAAGAAAAATTAACAAAAATTCAATATGTATCAGTAGCGCTAGCCACTATTGGTGTATTAATTATTACATTTTCTCACGGACAATTTCCTTGGATTGCTATATCACTAGCACTAACATTTGGTTTATATGGACTGGCAAAAAAACTTATCGTCGTTGATTCAGAAGTTGGATTAACTTTAGAAACAATGTTTATTACGCCTTTTGCACTTTTATATATGACCTATTTATTTATGAAAGGGGATCATGCATTTCTTGCTGTTTCAGTAGGATTAGATGGATTATTAATGATGTCTGGGGTATTAACAGCTATTCCGCTATTGTTCTTTGCAAAAGGAGCGCGTAGGATTCCTCTATCCATGCTTGGATTTATTCAATATTTAACACCGACGTTAACACTCATTCTTGGTGTGTTTGTTTATCATGAACCCTTTACTTCTGCACATCTTATTTCATTTACATTTATTTGGGCAGCATTAACTATTTATTCCTTATCGCAAACGAAGTTATTCTCCAGTACGAAAAAACAAAAAGAAGCAAATAGTGTGGCATAGTTCATCCCTTTTTAGAAATAAAACCTGCATTTATGTAGGTTTATTTTTTTTGCTTTTACCCAATAATAATAAGCTGAAGGGAAGTGCTTTTATTCATGATAATTTTTTACATACTTGCCATTATTTTTTGTAGTCTTATAGTGCTGTTACTTCTTTTAAGTATATTAAAAATAACTATCTTGGTTAGGTATTACCATAAGAAAGATAATGATGATTTAACGATAGAAATTCGGCTTTTGTTCGGTCTGATAAAAATAAAAAAGAAAATACCACTTATTAAAATAGATGATAACTCCCCCTCTATTGTTATTAAAGAAGAAACCAAAATGGGGGATTCTTCTGAACCTGTGAGTGAAGAAACGAAACAAATTGGTGCCCATGATATAATGACAATGCTTTCCAATGCACAGAAAATTTTACAACATATCGTTAATTTACATCGTATCGTAAAATATTTTTGTTCGAAACTTACAATAAAAAACATGGAATGGAGTACCATCATTGGTTTAGGAGATGCGGCCCATACTGGTATGATATCTGGAGCTGTTTGGGCTGGTAAGGGAGCTATAATCGGAATAATAAGTAGGTATATGAAACTAATGGATATGCCAAAGATTAATATTTATCCCCACTTTCAAGGTGTTGCTTCCGAAACTTTATTTACGTGTATGATTCAATTTCGCTTAGGGCATGCTATGATGGCAGGAATTAAACTAGTGAGATTTTGGAAAGGCGGTATTCCAAAGTTAAAAACAACGGAAACGTCTGTCCAAAAATAATACAGTAATGGAGGAATGGGAATATGTCGGATCATCCAATTCAAGGACTAATGACAACAGCAATGGAAAATTTAAAAGAAATGATTGATGTTAATACGATTATAGGAGACCCAGTTGAAACTCCAGATGGTAGCGTAATTTTAACTGTATCAAAAGTTGGCTTTGGGTTTGCTGCAGGTGGAAGTGAATTTACTTTAGAAAATCACTCCTTAAATGACTCTCTAACTAAACATCCATTTGGTGGAGGAAGCGGTGGAGGAGTTAGTATTACACCAATAGCTTTTCTCATTGTAAATGGACAAGGGGTTAAAATGGTTCATTTAGATGAAAGTACACATTTATATGAAAAATTATTAGATATAGCTCCACAAGCAGTTGATAAAGTTCAGCAAATGTTTGCGAAGAAAGACTCTTCTTCATCATCTTCTAGTAATCAAAATCAAGAAGATCAGCAAAAAGAAGATATTGAATTTTAATAAATAATAGTTCGTATCAAGAGAAACTGGTATCTTTTTTGTTTCAATTGGTACGAACTTTTTCTTATATTTATTTACTGTATTGTGCTGTAAATAAAATTACATAATTCTTTTAATGAATGTATAATACGTTGCATTTTGAGGTAGCTTTTGGGAAAACTCCCTCGTAATAAAAGGCTCTTTTCTTTGCAAATATAGGTAGATACGATATGATAAATACAATAATTATTACATAGGGGAGATATTATGCCATCCGTAACATTTAAACATAATCCAGTAACACTAGAAGGTAAGGAAATCAAGGTGGGAGATAAAGCACCAAATTTTTCTGTATTAGCCAATGATATGTCCGAAGTAACTTTGAATAGCTCAAAAGGAAAAGTGAGATTATTTAGCGTGATTCCATCGATTGATACAGGTGTTTGTGACTCCCAAACAAGAAAATTTAATGAAGAAGTCTCAAAATTAGAAAATGTGGAAGTCATTACTGTAAGTGTGGACTTACCTTTTGCACAAAGAAGATGGTGTGCAGCTAGCGGTTTAGACAATGTAATTACAGTATCAGATCATAGAGAGTTATCTTTCGGTAAAGCATATGGTGTAGTGATGAAAGAATTACGTTTACTTGCCCGTGCTATTTTTGTAGTAGATGCTAGTGATACAGTCACATATGTAGAGTACATTAGTGAAGGTAGTAATCATCCAAATTATGATGCTGCAATTGAAGCAGTAAAGGCAGCATTGTAATTGTATTCTATCCTTTAGGGGATAGGAAAACCTTGTAATTCTGGTTATATTTTAATGAATATGATAAGCTAGAATTTAGCCTTCCATTGGAAAGGCTCTTTTTCTTTGTAAATAAAAGATAGTTAGGTGATGAATAATGAAAGAATCTCCAGTTGAGGAACTGTTTACGGTTTTTAATGAGACAGCAATAATCATACAAGAAGAATTAGAATATTCCTTTTTAGAAGCTTTAGCATTAACAGGAGAAAATATATTTCAAGGAGCTATTCTTCAAGAGGAATTAAGTGAGTTAAACAAGAAGCGATTAAAAAAATCTTATGAATCGATTTCTTTAGAGAAATATAGTCAAGAAGAAATTAGAAAAAGTTTTCAGTTAGTTATACTAAAGGGAATGAAAGAAAATATCCAGCCTAATCATCAAATGACACCTGATTCAATAGGTTTATTCATTGGATATTTAGTACAGAAATTTAATCAATCTACTAGTTTCCGCCTACTTGATTTAGCAGTTGGCACAGCTAATCTACTTACAACAGTTATGAATCAACAAGCAGGTAAGCAAATTGCAGCATATGGAGTAGATATTGACGATTTGCTTCTAAATTTGGCATTAGTTAATGCTAATTTACAGGAGCAACCAATTGAATTTTTTAACCAAGATAGTTTGGAACACCTATTTATCGATCCAGTAGATATTATCGTAAGTGATTTACCGGTAGGCTATTATCCAAATGATATCCGAGCAAATGACTACCAGCTTAAAGCGGATAATGGTCATAGCTTTGCACATCATTTATTTATAGAACAAAGTGTAAATCATCTAAAAGATGGTGGATATGCCTTTTTTGTTATTCCAAATAATTTATTTGAATCGGAACAATCAGACAAATTACATACTTATCTGAAACAATCTGTTCATATTCAAGGGATTATGCAATTACCACAATCTTTATTTAAAAGTAAACAGGCAGCAAAAAGTATATTGATTCTGCAGAAAAAGGGAAATAATATAAAGGCACCTAAGCAAGTATTGCTTGCAAATGTTCCAAGCTTTTCAAATATAAGAGCAATGGAAAAGGTGTTAGGGGAATTAGAGAGTTGGATAAAAGAGAATAAAAATTAAAGTAAAACAACACTTTTTATATTTGAATAATTTGTTATAACACAGTTTCTTCTATTATATATAAGGAAAATATATTTTTTTGACTTTTAGGCAAAAAAGTGACTTTAAATAAAAAAAATCAAGGAAGAGCTAATTTTTGGCTTGAAATGTTTCTTTTTCAATGTTTTAATGAAAAACTGAGAGAGATTATATTGTCTGTTTATATGAGTGAAACTGTTCAATGTCAGACGAATAAATAAAAATGTTGTTATACAAAAGGGGAGTAAAATACTATATGCCAAAAGTTATTGCAATTAACGCAGGTAGTTCTTCATTAAAATTTCAATTATTCGAAATGCCTAGTGAAGAAGTAATTACAAAAGGTTTGATTGAGCGTATTGGATTAGACGATGCTGTTTTCAACATCACTGCAAATGGGGAGAAAATCCAAGAAATCTTAGATATTCCAAATCATGATGTAGCTGTTCAAATTCTTTTAGATAAACTAACAGAGCTTAAAATAATTGCTTCGTTAGATGAAATTGATGGTATTGGACATCGTATTGTGCATGGAGGAGAAGAATTCGAAGATTCTGCATTGATAAATGATGAAGTAATTGCAAAAATAGATGCATTATCAGAATTAGCACCACTTCATAACCCAGCAAACTTAACAGGAATTCTTTCTTTCCAACATGTATTACCACATGTTCCTGCAGTAGCTGTGTTTGATACAGCATTCCATCAAACAATGCCAGAGAGTTCATACCTTTACAGTCTTCCATATGATTACTATGAACAATATGGAATTCGTAAATATGGTTTCCATGGAACAAGCCATAAATATGTATCACAACGTGCTGCTGAGCTATTAGGTCGTCCACTAGATCAATTACGTTTAATTTCTTGTCACTTAGGAAATGGTGCAAGTATTGCTGCTATTGAAGGTGGTAAATCTGTAGATACTTCTATGGGATTCACTCCACTTGCTGGTGTAACAATGGGAACTCGTTCAGGTAATATTGACCCTGCGTTAATTCCATTTATTATGGAAAAAACAGATCAATCAGCTGACGAAGTACTTCAAGTATTAAACAAAAAGAGTGGTCTCTTAGGAATTTCTGGTTTCTCTAGTGACTTACGTGATATTACAGAACAATCTAAAGCAGGAAATGATCGTGCAGAATTAGCTTTAAAAATATTTGCAGACACAATCCACAAATACATTGGATCATATGCATCTAGAATGAACGGAGTAGATGCTATTATCTTTACAGCTGGTATTGGAGAAAACAGTGAAGTAGTTCGTTCACGTGTTCTTCAAGGCCTTGAATTCATGGGCGTATATTGGGATCCAACCCTAAATAAAATTTCTGGAGAAGAATCATTTATTAACTATCCTCATTCTCCAGTAAAAGTTATGGTAATTCCAACAAACGAGGAAGTAATGATTGCTCGTGACGTTGTAAGATTAGGTAATATCTAATCTAATTTTAAGAAATATATTTTTAAAAACAAAGGCAACCGAACCACTGCATTTATTGTAGGGAAAGGTTGTCTTTGCTTATTTCTTCCTATTTAATTTATTATGTATCTTTTTAATTCGGATTTGTAAAATATCCAAATAGCTATTAAATGGAGGAAATTCTCTCCTATTAATCCACATAAATTATACTCCCAGTATAAATAGTATTTAACATAATTGCTGTTCTGTTATAAAATAAGTACCCACAATTTATTAATAAATGCCATAATGAATAAACAGTTAATTTGGAAAAAGAAAGGAGAAGAAGATGGAGGAGCTTGCAAAGGAAGAGTTTGAACAAGAAAAAGAGAGACTTGATTATACGAAGAATTATATGCAGTTAGTGTTAGAAGAAGCGCATATAAATCAAGAAGTACTTCAGCAGAATGTGAAAGAATCCATTAGTAATGAAGAAGCATTGGATAGTAGCTTAAGTTATATCAATTTATTAACGAATAGTAAATTTCTTCAACTTGCAACAACAGAATTAAATATTCTAAAGAGAATATTGGATACTCCTTACTTTGCAAGAATTGATTATCAGATACAGGGAAAAGAAGATAAAGGTATTTATTATTTAGGCAAAACCTCTCTTTATGAAAAAGATACCCAGAAACCGATTATTGTGGATTGGAGATCTCCAATTGCCAATGTATATTATGATGGTCGATTAGGAGAAGTATCTTATAAAGTCAATGAAGAAACAATAGATGGATATTTATCTTTAAAGAGACAATATAAAATTGAAAAAGGAGAACTTATTCATTTTCAGGATATTGACTTAACAACAAATGATGAATTATTACAACAGTCACTTTCTGGTAAAGCAGATCAACGTTTAACAGAAATAATCTCTACCATTCAAGCAGAACAAAATGAAATTATTCGGGCAGATCTTAATAAGCCAATTATCGTTCAAGGTGCTGCAGGTAGTGGGAAAACAACCATTGCCCTACATCGTATATCCTACTTTATATACAACTATGCTAAATACTTTCAGCCAGAACAGCTAATGATCATTGCACCCAATAATATGTTTATTGGTTACATAGCTGATGCACTTCCAGATTTAGGGGTAGAAAAAGTTAGACAGACAACATATAAGGACTATGTATTAATGTGTATTAGCAGTAAAGTAAGAGTAATGGAACCCAATAAAAAACTGGTTTCTTTTATTAAACATGATTATAAAAATGAAAAAATGGTAAAATGGCTAGCTCGATTTAAAGGGTCCTTAACATATAAAAAGTTAATAGATAATTATCTAAAAGATATTTTAGATGAAATGAGTCCGAAAGAGGATTTTAAAGTAGAAAAATTCCCCCTTTATGGAGCTAGAAAGTTAGAAAGATTATTCAAGGAAGAGTATGAATATCTCCCGTTTATTAAAAGAAAAGAAAAAATAAAGGGTATTTTACAGGCAGACTTAAAAAGAAAGAAAAAAATCATTCTGGAAAAGTTAGTAAATAAATACGAAGTAGCATTAGATCGTGCATTAAAGATAAAAGATGACGAAAAAAGAAAAGTCAGAGTGGTATATTTTTTAGATAAAAAAGAAGAAAGAATAAGTCAAGTAAAAAAAGAAGCATCAATGGCAGTACGTAAATATATGAAAAATATGAAGACAAATACTTTATATGGTTATTATGTACAGCTATTTGAAGATAAAAAGCTTTTACAAAAATACGCAGAAGGCTCTCTTTCAGAAAAACAGATTGATTATTTAGCTTCTTTTCAAAAGAGGATGTTAAAAAAGAAAGTAGTCGAAACAGAAGATTTTGGTGCCCTTTTTTATATGCAATATAAAATCTTTGGGATTGAAAAAGAATATCGAGCGAAAAACATTGTTATTGATGAAGTACAAGATTATAGTGAATTTCAATTATATGCATTAAAAGAAGGTCTGGAAACAGATATGTTTACACTTGTTGGAGACTTAGCACAAGGAATTCATTCATATCGAGGTTTAGAAAATTGGAGAACATTACAAAGTAAGGTGTTCCCAAGAGCAAATTATATGACTTTGCAAAAGAGTTACCGGACAACAATAGAAATAATGCAGGTAGCTAATGATATCTTGCATTTATTAAATGAAGATCTACCAAAAGTGGAACCAGTTGTTAGACATGGAGAGAAACCAGTCGTACAGTTATATAAAGAAAAAGAGGAACTGATTGATCATTTTGTTAAGACGATTTTCTTATTAAGAGAAGAAGGGTTTCAATCTATTGCGCTAATTGGTAAAACTGAAGAAGAATGTGAACAGATTTTTAGGGAGTTAGCGGATCGGAAAATACCTAATATACAATTTTTACAAGAAAATGCCGAATTAGAAAAGAATCATGTTATCATAGTCCCTAGCTACCTTTCCAAAGGGTTAGAGTTTGATGCAGTGATTATTTTTACTTTGGAAGAAATCTATTCTCTAGAGGAAATTGAATTGAAACTTCTTTATGTTTCGATGACTAGACCAATGCATCGACTTTATTTGTTTACGAAAAACTTGGAACATCTAGTAATGCAACATGCAAAATCTAATAATTATATATTAAATGATGATAATTTGGAGGTTTAAGTGAATAAGTCAAAGCATCTATCACCCAATTTTTCTAGTATTCGCTGTAAAATTATCACAGTTAGTGATACAAGAACGAAAGATAATGATAAAAGTGGAAACTTAATGAAGGAGCTTTTATTAAAAGAGAATCATAAAGTTGTGGAACATATTATTATTAAAGATGAAAAAGAGGAAATTAAGACCGAAGTTTTAAGTGGGGTTTATGCAGAGGAAATTGATGCTGTTTTGATAAACGGGGGCACTGGTATTTCGAAAAGAGATGTGACCATAGAATCAATCAAACCAATTCTCACAAAAGAACTACCTGGATTTGGGGAAATATTTCGACACTTAAGCTATACAGAGGACATAGGTTCAATTGCTATTCTTTCCCGGGCACTTGCAGGTACTATTGAAGATACCGTTGTTTTTTCTACGCCTGGTTCTACCGGAGCTGTTCGACTTGCAATGGAAAAGCTCATTTTACCAGAATTGACTCATATTATTAGTGAAATACATAAAGGGTGAACTGTTAAAGATGGTTCACTCTTTTATTATGCATAAAATATTGTATATTATATTAGATTCATACTTCATAAATTTGCTATTTTATATAAATTTGCACATCCATAATAAGGTGTACCTATATATATATATCTTGTATATCAATCTATGAAAACTGCATAAAAATAAATTTTTTTATATTTTTATAAATTTCTATTGAATTTATCAGAAAAAATTGTTAAAGTGTTTATTATAGAATTTTGAATAAAAATATAAAATAATGAATATTTATTCGTATATATAGGAGGAACAAAAAATGGCAAATCCAAAAGTAGTATTAGCATATTCTGGTGGTTTAGATACATCTGTAGCAATCAAGTGGCTGCAAGAAACATATAACTATGACGTAATTGCGGTAGCACTGGATGTTGGGGAAGGAAAAGACCTCGACTTCGTTCAGAAAAAAGCACTGCAAGTGGGCGCCTTGAAATCGATCGTAGTAGATGCAAAAGAAGCATTTGCAGAAGAGTTCGTTCTGCCAGCATTGAAAGCAAACGCGATGTACGAAGGCAAATACCCATTGGTATCCGCTTTG
>DATMFU010000321.1:0-4114 GCA_035556015.1 Niallia sp.
AAAAATTTCCTCATTCGCATTTTTCATGCCGTTTCTCCATGCAAATATTACATAAGGGGTGAATTCTTCATGCATGCCTATGGTAAATAATAAATCTTTATATTTTTCGCAATCTGTAAAACCAAGTATTAGTATAGAAAATTTCATAACATCTCGATGTGTTGCATGTTCCAAAAGCCAAATTGCCTCCTGCTGAGCAATCTCCTCTTCTAATGAAACTTGCTCAAGATGTTCAATGAGTTCATCTCGGTAACTAGCCATATGTTCAGAAATTATTTTTTCATATGTCGCTTTTCTTGTTTTAATAGTAGGTGAATCCATTTGTTCCTTAAAAAGCTTCATCAGTTTTTTGACATAAAAAGGAGTAGGTGGTTCTGCCTCTAATTGATCAAACAGTCCCGCAACAAGTCTTGGTTGATTTGCTCTATAGAAATATTCTTCATCTGGCAAAGAATCTTCTATTATTCTACTATTCTCTTGAATTTCTTGTTGAATATAAGGAAGAATTTTCTCTTTATTCTCCCATGGAAGTAATTCAATTTTCGACGATTCCCGTAAAATTGTTTCATTATTAATTTTTACCACACAGTTTAGATTTACATATCCGCCTAACTTTACAGTAATAGTATGCTTAGTACCATCCCTTAATTCCATTGTAGAGGATAGCTTGGAATAAGGAATAATATGTGATAATAGGTGTTTTCTCTTTTTATGAACGACTGTTACTCCATCAATAATTAAAGATTCTTCCTTCATTTGATTGATTACTTCAATTACATGTCCTTTATATTCAAATGTCCAAGTCTTATGTACTTCTTTCTCTATATCTTTCATTACATTTTTCATTTCATGTTTGAATTCTTCTTTAAATCCCATACTTACCCTCCTTTTACTTATTCATTATAACGAATATTTGGTTAAATTTATCAATTCAGTTAATAACAGTCTATATTTTCAGAAAAAAAGATAATTTATTACGACTTTTTTGGAAAAAATAATACCGTCCATCTGTCAGTCTGTTATACTTTTACAGGTGTTATTATGTTTAATGGAGGATTAAAGGTTAGATGAAAAAATACATCATAGATATACTTTCACTTTGTTTAGGAGCATTCCTTTTTGCTAGCTCCGTTAATTTATTTATTATCCCAAATGATTTAGGTGAAGGCGGGGTAACTGGTCTTACTATTATTTTTTATTATTTATACGAATGGTCACCTAGTATCGTTAATTTGTGTCTAAACGTTATCTTATTAATTATTGGATATAAATTTTTAAGTAAACTGACAGCTATTTATACGGTTATTACGATCTTTTTCAATTCCTTGTTTTTACATTTGACAGAATCATGGTCCATTCCTTCCCACGAGATTATTGTACATGCACTTTTTGGTGGGGTACTTACTGGAGTTGGTCTTGGTTTAATTATGAGAGTGGGAGGAACCACTGCTGGTTCTAGTATTCTTGCTAAAATAACGAATAAGTATTTAGGCTGGAGCGTTAGTTACAGTTTATTATTCTTTGATTTAATTGTCGTACTTGCCTCCTATTTTATTATTGGGATAGAGGGTGTTATGTTTACAATTGTTATGCTATTTGCTGCCACTAAAGCGATGGAATTCATCATTGAAGGTGGGAATCGTCAAAAAGCGGTCACCATTATTTCAAAGAATCCAAAAGATATCGCCCAAGAAGTTTGCACCAAAATGGAACGTGGAGTAACGGTTATTTCCGGACATGGCTATTATACAAAAGCACAAAAAGAAGTACTCTACATTGTCATAAACAATCAGGAAATTATTAAATTAAAGAAAATAATTAAGCACATAGATAATGATGCCTTTATCACGATACATGATGTGAGAGATGTTTTTGGAGAAGGCTTTAGTACAATATGATAGAAAAGAAGCACGAGACCAACCATCTCATGCTTCTTTTTTAATTTACTATTACTTTCCTGGCCTGTAGCGTGGCCTGATTATTTTGAATAGTTATGTTCACATCGTAATAACCACTAGCAACAGAGGAACATTTATAAGCACCAGAACATCCAGTTACAAAAAAAGGTGTATTAGGAAAATTCGAATGAATATTTGTTAATTTAGAATAAAACACATGTGCATGGTGAGTGAAAATAACCAAGATTCTATTTCTTACATTTGCAGGAATCGCTTGAAAGAATTCCTCTGTTTGTTGTCTACTTACTACATGATCTGGATTCACGGTGCTATATATTCCAGGAACATATAATGGCCAATGAAAATCAATTATATAATAATGATTAGCATCTAAATTATTTAATAGTGTGATACTCTCCTGACTGAAAGTCCCAGTACCATTATCCAACCAAACATGCTGAACCAAGCCTTGTGTTCTTGGAATATTTACTCTTCCAGTTAAATTATTGAAGTACTGTAGAAACAAAGTTCTACTGTCATTTCTACTAGTATCTTCCCAGTTTCCTATAGATGTTTGATAGTAGATATTTCTTGGAGTTAATTCCCTATCCACAATATCAATAAATTGTTGATAATAACGCCGAGCTTCCTGCCTTCCAGAAGCCCCTAAAGCATGGGCGTTATCTCCACCAAAAATAATATATCTTTTATTGCCACTACTTACTACTTTAGGTAAAAAACTATTAAATACACTTTGGCTATTTGAGTATCCTACATGACTATCTCCCACAACTGCTAAATTAACAGTATAACTCGGTGGAAGTTGTACTCCAGACTGGGTAGAGGCTGGAAATGGATATCTAGTATTCCTACTAATCTTTTTGTGACTATTCTTTTTCTTTCTTATGTTGATCACTCTTTCTTTAGAAGACTTAATGTTATCTTATTCCATAAACAAAAGAGTGCTTGTATGATTTTTACTTATTACGCTAAGTAAAAGAAGATAAAAGTTGTACTTTCACTAAACAATCTTTTTAGTTAATTAAACGTAAGCTATAAATCACTCACCACTTTTCACAAGAAAGAAAAAAGCACGGGAATTCTCCCGTGCTTCTTAGCGAGTAATATCGGCTTCCCCATTCACAATAGCCTCAATTTCTTTAACAGTTGGGGTTCCTTCCCAATCTCCTTTAAATTGAGTGGCTAATGCTCCGAGGATATTTGCTCTTTCTAGTGCTTGGCGCAAATGGATATTTGATATCGTTTGTTCTTCTCGTTGATAGTAATCAAGGAATAAGGAAATAAATCCAGATGCAAAGGCATCACCTGCTCCAACAGAATCCATTACTTGCGAAACAGTATATGGAGCGGCTTCTACTTTTTCTTCCTTCGTAAAACCAATCGATCCTTCCGCACCTAGCTTCAATACAATTACTTTTGGACCCATTTCAAGAAAGAGTTCTCCATATTGTTCTATTTCGTGTTTTCCTAGTAGAAATTCCGCTTCCTCTACTCCTGGTAAAAATACATCACATAACGGAATAAGAGAAAGCAAAGTAGTCCTTGCCGTTTCATCATCCCATAGTTTTCTTCGTAAGTTTGGATCAAAGGAGATAGTCATTCCTTTTTCACGGGCATTTATCATCATTTGACGAATAACCTCTGCTGTATGTTCCCCTAAAGCAGGCGTAATCCCTGTCACATGAAGATGTCTAGCATTTTCTAGCCATTCATCTTGCATATCAGATGGTTGCAACTTACTAGCAGCGGAATTTTTACGATAATAGTAGACATTCGGATCGCCATATCCTTTTAGCTCTTTAAAATAAACAGCTGTTGGAGCTGATTTTTCCCTAAGTGCATGAGAGACATCCACTCCTTCACCTGATAATGTAGAGAGGATAAAGTCACCGAAAGGATCAACTCCTAATTTACTAATCCAGCGAACCCTTTTCCCAAGCCTTGTTAATCCAATGGCAACATTCGATTCGGCACCAGCAAGTGCTTTTGTGAAAAGTGGTTCGTATTTAATCCCCTTTTCTGTCATCGGTTGAAAAAGAACCATGCTCTCGCCAATCGTAACAACATCGACTATATTTCGATTAGACATGTGTCGCTACCTCACGAACTAGTTTTGTATAACCTCTTGCCAGTTCTGTAATTTGGTCAAAGTCACCCTTTTGAATCAAACTATTATCCACTAAATTCCCACCAAG
>DATMFU010000322.1:0-7625 GCA_035556015.1 Niallia sp.
GCCGCTAACTTTAAAAGCAAGCTTTTAAAGTCCGCTCGACTTGCATGTATTAGGCACGCCGCCAGCGTTCGTCCTGAGCCAGGATCAAACTCTCCAATAAAGAGTAAGATTAGCTCATTGCTAAACTCTAGCTTTTGTATTGCTTAATTTTGTTTTACAACAAGTGTTATAAAACGATTATTGTTGACGTTTATTGTTCAGTTTTCAAAGAGCAATATTTTTCTCATTCGCTATCAGCGACTTTTATAATGTTACCAGAACTTTCACTCTGAGTCAACACTTTTTTATTTCTTTTTTTCGTTCGTTACCGTTTATCTTAGCAACGAATATTAATATACCACCGTTTTCGAGACTATGCAACTACTTTTTAAAAGAAAAAATATTCTTATTATTAATAAAGAATCCTTACTACCTATCTTTCTCAAATATTAGACTAGGACATTTGTCCACTTCCGACAGATTTACTAGTTGAAGTATTTGACTTTATATAGAGCAATTAAAAAAAGAGTGCCTACAATCTGGCACTCTTTTTTTAATTAGCGGTGTCTCATTAATGGGAATAATAACACATCTCTAATAGAAGGAGAATTAGTTAATAACATAACTAAACGGTCTATCCCAATTCCTAAACCACCTGTAGGAGGCATACCATACTCTAAAGCCTCTACAAAATCTTCATCCATCAAATGAGCTTCATCATTTCCTTGCTCACGTTCTTTCAGTTGTGCTTCAAATCTTTCTTTTTGATCAATAGGATCATTTAATTCAGTAAATGCATTAGCATGCTCTCTACCTACAATAAACAACTCAAAACGATCTGTAAAACGTGGATCCTCATCATTTTTCTTTGCAAGTGGAGAAATTTCTAGAGGATGTCCATATATAAATGTAGGTTGGATTAATTTTTCCTCTACCTTTTGTTCAAAGAACTCATTAACAATATGTCCGTATGTCATATTATTATTAATTTCCACGTTATGTTCTTTTGCTAAACTTCTAGCTTCTTCTAAAGTCATCTCTGGCCAGAAGTCAGCACCTGTATATTGCTTAACTGCATCAACCATATGAAGTCTTGTCCACTCTGGTTTTAAATCAACCTGATGCTCACCATAAGGAATAGTAGTAGTACCATGCAACTCTTGAGCAATATGAGCTACCAGATTTTCAGTAAGATTCATGATGTCTTTATAATCTGCATAAGCTTCATATAATTCAATCATTGTAAACTCTGGATTATGTCTTGTTGAAACTCCTTCATTACGGAATACACGACCAATTTCATAGACTTTCTCTAATCCACCTACTATCAAGCGTTTTAGATGTAGTTCAATAGCGATACGCATATATAAAGGCATATCTAATGCATTATGATGTGTAATAAATGGTCTTGCAGAAGCTCCACCAGCAATAGAATGCATCATTGGTGTTTCTACTTCTAAGTAACCATGGTTATCTAAATAACGTCGCATAGATTGAATAATTTTACTGCGAAGAATAAAAGTATTCTTACTTTCTTCACTAGATATTAAATCAAGATAACGTTGACGATAACGTTGTTCAATATCTTTCAAACCATGGAATTTATCTGGAAGTGGACGTAATGCCTTTGTTAATAAGGTAAACTCTTTTACTTTAACAGAAAGCTCACCTACATTCGTTTTAAACAATACACCCTCTACTCCAACAATATCTCCTAAATCTACTGAGTTAAAGATCGCATACTGTTCCTCACCGACATTATCTTTACGGATATATAATTGAATTTGCCCTTCTAGATCTTGGATATGTGCAAAACCAGCTTTCCCTTTCCCTCTTTTAGTCATCACTCTACCTGCAATAGATACAGCAATTTCTTTTTCTTCTAATTCTTCTTTTTCCAAAGAAGAATATTTTGCTTTTAACCCTTCTGATAAGTCCGTTCTCTCAAATCTTTTACCAAATGGATCAATACCTTGTTCACGCAGTTCATTCATTTTGTTTCTTCTTACTAGTAATTGGTCATTTAAATTTAATTCTTCATGACTCATTTAATCATCTCCACCATTCTTTTATGTATGATCACCTAAAGGAATCGTTAATTTTATACATACTTTATTATTCTACACAAAGTCATCGTTACAGACACTAAAAAAGCAAAAAAACTGTCAGATTTTTCACCGACAGTTTTATTTTTACACATATTATAGAAAATATAAACAGCAGTTGTCAAAAATCAAACTGCTTGCATATCTGATTGTTCTCTCGCTCCTACCTCAAGGACTATTGCATTTAATAATGTCGATAAGTCCTCTCTAGTCTCACAAGTATTTATTCCATTACGAAATTTTGCATTTCCTTTGATTCCTTTTAAGTACCAAGCAGCATGCTTGCGCATTTCTCTGACAGCAACGAATTCACCCTTCAGAGCAATTAAACGATCTAAGTGTAATAAACAAACATCCATTTTTTCACGTACAGAAGGTTCACCTAATAATTCTCCTGTTTCTAGGTATTTAACTGTACGATAAATCATCCATGGATTACCAAGTGCTGCTCTACCGATCATAACTCCATCACAGCCTGTTTCATCTAACATTTGCTTAGCATCTTGAGGTGTCTCAACGTCACCATTTCCTATTAAGGGAATACTAATAGACTCTTTAACTTCTCTTATGATATCCCAATTTGCCTTTCCTTCATACATTTGCACACGTGTACGACCATGTAGAGATACTGCAGAACCACCAGCTCTTTCAACAGCTTGAGCATTTCTTACCGCATAAATATGCTCTTCATCCCAACCCATGCGCATCTTTACAGTAACTGGTTTGTCTACCGCCTCTACCACCGCAGAGACCATTTGATAAATTTTATCTGGATCAAGAAGCCATTTTGCGCCTGCGTCACATTTTGTAATCTTCGGAACAGGGCATCCCATATTAATATCAATAATATTCGCAGTTGTGTTCTTATCAACAAAGCGTGCCGCTTCTACTAATGTTTCCTTTTCACTTCCAAAGATTTGCAAGCTAAGGGGATTTTCCCGTTCATCAATATACAGCATATTCATGGTTTTTTTATTTTGTAAAACAATTCCTTTATCACTAATCATTTCCGCACATACAAGTCCTGCTCCGAATTCTTTCACCGTTAGGCGGAAGGCAGAATTACAGATGCCTGCCATTGGTGCTAAAACGACCCTATTAGCAATATCTACGTTCCCAATTTTAAACAATCTTTTACCTCCTGGTACCTATAGTTGGATCTAAATCTTCTCTTGTAATATCCAACACATCTACAATTAAATCAATCATTTCTTCCGAAGGCATGCGGTTGCCTCGTTCAATCTCACCAAGTATAGAGACTGAGACAAGTAACTCTCTTGCTAAACTTTCCTGAGTATAACCTTTTAACTTTCGAAAAGCTCGAATACGTCTTCCCCATTTTTCTGTTGTTTCCATACTCTTACCCCTTCTTTATCTCCCAAAAGCTTTACACTGTCTTTTAAAGATATTGATTTATTTGGTAACGAAAGATTTGGAGCAATTTCCATTAGTGGAATAAGAACAAATGCCCTCTCTTCCATTCTCGGATGTGGAACAATTAATTTCTCTGATTCTATATTTTCTTGATTATATAATAAAATGTCAAGGTCTATTGTTCTTGGTCCCCATCTAATTAACCTTTTTCTACCAAGCTCTTTTTCGACATTTTGACAAACTTCTAATAATGAGAAGGCACTCAGATTAGTAGTAACCTTTACAACTATATTTAAGAATAAATCCTGCTCTTCGAATCCAACCGGGTCCGTCTCATATACAGAAGAAACACTTTTCACCTGTATATCCGGACAATGATGAAGAAGTCTTACCGCATCTTCTAAATATTTAAACCGGTCTCCTATATTTGAACCTAGCGACAAGTAAGCTTCATTTTTCATGATCTTGTTCTCACTATCTCTATAGCAACAGATTGATAATGTCCTGGTATAGGAGGGTCTGGTTTAATCACACATACCTTTACGCTATTAATAAGTTCGTATGTATCCAATAATGTTTGGGCAATTTTTTCTGCTACTGCCTCAATTAATTTAAATGGTTTTCCCTCTACAATTTCTTTTACATCAAAATATAGCTGTCCATAATTAATAGAGTACTCCAAATTATCCGTTTCCCCTGCTTTTTTCAAATCAACTTCTACCTCTAAATCAATAATAAAACGTTGGCCTAACTTGGTTTCTTCTGAAAATACACCATGATACCCGTAAAACGCCATTTTATTTAATTTAATTTTATCCACTGTATTCTCCCTTTCCCATTAAAGCATCCATCATTCGAGCCATTCTCGTCATTTCTTTTACATCGTGGACACGTATAATCTGACATCCCTTTTGAATACCATAACAAACTGTTGCTCCAGTTCCTTCTAACCTTTCTGAAACAGGCAAATCTAAAACCTTTCCAATGAGAGACTTTCTAGATGTTCCAAGAAGGACTGGATAGCCAAAGTCCACAAGTTGATCTAACCCTCGCATCATTTCCAGGTTTTGATTTAAATTTTTTGCAAAGCCAATTCCAGGATCTAGTATAATATTATCTTTTGATACCCCTGCTTTTAGAGCTAGATCAATACTTTCTTTTAAATCAGAAAATGCATCCTCTAAAAAGGTTTGATAAGGAACATTCTCTCTATTATGCATCAACACAATTGGAGCTCCAAACTCTGCTGCAATCTCAGCCATTCTTCTATCTCTCTTGGCTCCCCAAATATCATTTATAATATGAGCACCAGCTTTTAAAGCTTGTCTAGCAACTTCCCCTTTATAGGTATCTATAGATAAAGGAACATCTACCTCTTTAGATAATAATTGTATTATAGGGACAACTCTTTCTAATTCCTCTTCTACACTGATTTCTGTATAACCTGGTCTAGTAGATTCTCCCCCAATATCAATAATATCTGCTCCGTCTTCTACTAGCTTCAAGGCATGCTCTAAAGCCCTTTCCACCCCATTATACTTACCTCCATCGGAAAAAGAATCTGGATTTACATTTAAAATCCCCATAATAATTGTCTTGTTTTCATAATCCAAAGAATAGGGTCCACACTTTATCACCTTATTCATTCTTTTATCCCCCCTAATTCACTTCTAGACCATAATTGATTGGTCCATTTTTTATATTCAGTTAAGAGCTTATTTACATAATAACCATTTAACCCTTTAAAGGGAGTTTCATCAATTCTCTTTATAGCCATTATTTCTTGAATGGAGTTTGTCATAAAAACTTCATCAGCTTTTTTCAACTCTTCCAACGGATATAAACCTTCTTGAATTGTTAATCCCATTCTTTTTGCAAGGATTAAAATGAATTCTCTTGTAATTCCATTCAATATCCCCGATTCTAAACTCGAGGTAAAAAGGCTTTTCTTGTTTATCCAAAAAATATTAGAAGTTATACCTTCTGCTACATAACCTTCCTTTGTAAGAAATAGACCCTCCACCAATACATTTTCACCTACTTCTCTCTTAGCCAATACATTATTTAGGTAATGATGAGACTTCAAGCGAGAGGGACCTTCAGGAGTATTCCTTGGAATTGTAACAACTTGTCCAACTTTTTCTAATCTATTCTCAAGGTTTATTAATGGCTTGAGATAGACAATGATATTAGGTTCCGTATATGTATCTGTTTGTAGACCAATCATCCCATTACCTGCTGAGACATTCCATCTGAAATAAGCATCTTTAAGACAATTTATTTCAAGCAATGGCTGAATAATTTGGATCACTTCTTCTCGGGTAAAGTATTTACCAATATTCATAGCTTTTAAACTATCATTTAAACGCTCTAAATGATCATCTAGTAAAAAAGGATGCCCATCATAGACTCGAAATGTTTCAAATAGACCTAGACCGTACATAAAACCATGATCAAAGACAGAAATGAACGCTTCTTCTTGAGGAATTATCTTCCCATTTAAATAAATATACATATTAACCATTGCTTCCTCTTCTATAATATTGAACAAAGTTATTAAGTAATTCTAAACCTACCTTTGTCATAATAGATTCTGGATGAAATTGAACACCTTCAACAGGAAGTTCCTTATGTCTTAAAGCCATTATTTCACCATCATGAGTCCATGCCGATATCTCTAAACAAGAAGGTAAAGTTTCTCTTTTTACAATTAATGAATGATATCGTGTTGCTAAAAAAGGATTAGGTAATCCTTCAAAGATTGTTTTATTATCATGATACATAAGTGATGTTTTCCCATGCATTTGGTTAGAAGCTTTAATAACATCTCCGCCAAAAACCTGTGCTATTGCTTGGTGCCCCAGACAAACTCCAAATATAGGGGTTTTTCCAGCAAATTTTTCTATCGCCTCTAAGCTAATTCCTGCTTCATTAGGTGTGCAAGGCCCTGGAGATATCATTAAAAATTCTGGATTGCTCTTTTTTATAGCTTCTATGGAAGTTTCATCATTTCTTTTCACTAACATATCCTCTCCAAGTGAACCTAAATATTGGACAAGATTATAGGTAAAAGAATCATAGTTATCAATCATATAAATCAATGGATTCACCTAATTTCTCTTCAGCTAGTTCTTTGGCATTCCATAAGGCTCTTGCCTTTTTCATTGACTCTTTATATTCATTTTCCGGGATAGAGTCCATCACAATACCTGCACCAGCCTGAACGTAAGCCTTATTCCCAATTACCAGCATTGTTCGAATCATAATATTAAACTCAATATCCTGATTAAAGCCAATCCAACCTAATGAACCTGTATATGGTCCTCGTTTAACAGGTTCCAGCTCTTCAATTATTTCCATTGTTCTAACCTTTGGTGCACCAGTAATAGTACCCCCAGGAAACATACTATCTAATAAGTCATATTCATCCTTATTTAAGGCAAGCTTACCTTTTACATTAGAAACAATATGCATAACATGGGAGTATTTCTCAATGGTCATAAATTCATCTACTTCTACTGTTCCATACTCGCAGACTCGTCCTAAATCATTTCTTTCAAGATCCACTAGCATGATATGTTCTGCTGTTTCCTTCTCATTTTCAAGCAGTTCATTAACAAGATTCAAATCTTCTTCTTCATTTATTCCCCTCGATCTAGTACCTGCTATTGGACGTGTACTAACTACTCGATCTTTCTTTTTCACTAAGAGCTCTGGCGATCCACTAACTAACTGGAATTCTGGCGTATGGAAATATCCCATATATGGAGAAGGATTTAAGATTCTAAGCTCTTTATAAACTTCAAGCGCAGAAACTCGTAACTCTTTGGTCTGACGTACAGATAAATTGACCTGAAAAACATCACCTTGAGAAATATAATCTTGAATTTTGCGAACTGATTGTTGGAATTCATTATCTTCAATAGAAACTTTCCAGCCACTTGTTCCCTTTACCTTATCTTTTATTGCTTTATCTTTCGTACTTTCCACGTTCCAAACTTGTGCCCATGTTTCCATCTTAGTTTGAACAGTTAATAGTTCCCCTTCTTCATAAAGCGCATGTACCATAAGTGTATGTTCTTCATGATCATAGACAAACCACTCCTCAAAAAGAAGAAAGAACACTTCTGGTATATTCAAATCATCTATAGTCTGGTTAGGTATATT
>DATMFU010000323.1:0-2875 GCA_035556015.1 Niallia sp.
ACTTTCTCCATTACATCGCCGTTTCTCATCGCTTTAACTGTATCCATACCTGAAGTTACTTGTCCAAATACAGTATGAACACCGTTTAGATGTGGTTGTGGTTCATGAACGATGAAGAATTGACTTCCACCTGTATCACGTCCAGCATGTGCCATAGAAAGGGAACCTTCTACGTGTTTATGTGGATTTCCTACTGTTTCACATTTAATTGTGTATCCTGGGCCTCCTGTACCGTTACCATTTGGGTCTCCCCCTTGGCTTACAAATCCAGGGATAACACGGTGGAAAGTTAAACCGTTGTAGAAACCTTTATTAATTAGTTCAACAAAGTTTGCTACAGTTCCTGGTGCTTCATTTGGAAATAATTCAAATTCAATTTTTTCACCATTTTGCATTAATATGTATCCTTTTTTCGCCATAATAACATCTCCTTCATTTAAATCAGCTTTTATCATACCATTTTTTTAGGAAGAAGGAAAATCTAATGTATCAATTTTATTCTTTTTCCGGATCCGGGTAGTTTGTTCCCTTTGTATCTACTGTCACTTTTTTCATCACTACATCTTTAAGTGGCTTATCTGCACTATCTCTCTTAACTGCTACAATATCATCGACAATCTCCATGCCTTTTATTACCTTACCAAAGGAAGCATATTCTCCATCTAAGTGGGGAGCATCTGCTACCATGATAAAAAATTGCGATCCAGCAGAATCAGGCATCTGAGCTCTCGCCATACTAATAACCCCTCTTTTGTGTTTTAACTCATTATCATATCCGTTACTAGAGAATTCCCCTTTAATCGCATAACCAGGGCCACCTGTACCCTTTCCATCAGGATCTCCTCCCTGTATCATAAATCCAGGGATAACACGGTGAAAAGTTAATCCATCATAAAATCCTTCTTTCACTAAAGAAATAAAATTGTTCACTGTATTAGGTGCAACTTGAGGATACAATTCTAATTCGATTTCTGTATCATCTTTCATTGTAATAGTTACAATGGGATTTTCATCAGACGAAACAACATCAGAATTGGAAGTACTAGTGCTCTCGCTTTTATTAGGTGAATTTTCTTCCTTTGTGCTACATGCAGACAAAAGTACAAGTATAAGTAGTAACATAAAACTAATGGTGAATTTTTTTTGTAACCATGGATGTAACATACTCATTTCTTCATACACTCCTATTTCCCTTTATTAGAGTTCGTTTTATTCCTCTATTATTTTTGGCAATAATAACTCCACTCTTGTTCCGATATTTTCCTTGCTTTCAAATGAAATTTTCCCTTTATTAGCTTCTAAAATACGATAGCTTACCATTAATCCTAAACCTGTTCCTTTTTCCTTCAATGTATAAAATGGTTCTCCTAATCTTGGTAGTACTTCTTTAGGTATCCCTTTTCCAGTATCAACAATATTTACTTGGAGGTATACATCATCTTTTTCTCTAACTATAACTTTTAAGTTACCTCCGTTAGGCATTGCTTCGATTGAATTTTTGAATAAGTTGATAAGTACTTGCTTTATTTGGTTACCATCACAAGTTATATCTAATGAATGAGTATTGTAAACTGTCTCTATTAACACATTATATTTCGTTGCTTCTCCCTGTAAGAAGAAAATTACTTGGTCAATTAAGTTTTTAATACTATGTTTTTTAAGTATTACAGCTTGAGGTTTAGCAACCATTAAAAACTCATTCGTTATTAATTCAATTCGATCAATTTCACTATTAATAATGCCTAGATAATCTTTGTTTATCGAAGATAGTTCATTACTTTGAAGAAGTAGTTGCGTAAACCCTTTCAAACTAGTTAAGGGGTTTCTAATTTCATGAGCAACTCCAGCTGCCATTTGACCTACCACAGCAAGCTTGTCTCGTTTTTGTAATAGGTTCTCTGTTTGTCGTAATTGAGTAATTTCAATACAAGAGCCAATGACGCTATCTATCTCATTATTTTGATAAACTGGATTTAATGTTACATATAGAAGAATTTTATTTTGATATAAAAGCTCAAAACTTATTATTTCTCCGCTCCATGCTAACTTTTGGTGTTCCAATAATCCTGGTAACTTTTTATAAAATTCTGAAGTGAGTTCTTTATTAATTATTTCATTAGGTACAATTTTTAATTTATTATTTAATTGTCCATCCCAAAGCGTAAAAATAAACTGACCATTACGCTTTCGATATTTGAATATGATTCCTTGTTGTAATTTAACTGCGTTTTTTAATTCAAGTTCTGTTTGTTCTTGTAATAATTGTGCCTGCTTTTGTTCGGTAATATCTCGAAAAATACCTGATATATACTCTAATTCCCCTTGATCATTATAGATTGGTGATAATGTTATTTGAAGAAATAAATAAGCACCAGAATTCTGCTTATATCTTAATTCATAATTATGAACTGGAAGGCCGTTTATAATATTATTTAGTAATAAATTTGTTTTTAGTTCATGTTGTGATAATACTTCTGTTACTACTTTTCCCTGTATTTCTTCACCGTTTAAATCAAACATTTTTCTAAAAGCAATATTAATATTAATTATTTTTCCTTGTTTATTTGTAAGGATAATTCCTTCCTTTGTATGATCAAAAAAGGAACGAAGAAGAGAGTCTATTTCTTTTAAGTCATTACTAATTTCCTCTTTTTGAATGAATGTTGTTGTTATTTTGTTAAAATAAAACGCTCTGAATATATAAATAAATCCAATTAATTTAAATATGTGTGCAACAATTAATCGAGAATGGTCAGACATTTTATAACCGGATAATAACAAACTCCCCAAACTTAAAAAGTAAAAAGCAGTAAATAAATCATGTCGGTTAAATTGCTTTCTGTCAAAATACGGAGTAAATAAAAAAATGATAGAC
>DATMFU010000324.1:0-3893 GCA_035556015.1 Niallia sp.
TGAGTCTGTTAGAAGATTTGCTCGTCAAATGCGAGGAATGGGTATTGATGAGGCATTGCGTCAACGTGGTGCTAAAGATGGAGATATCGTGAAATTAATGGATTATGAGTTTGAATTTATTGATTAAGAATAGACGCAAATACTATTGCATGAAGCGATAGTATTTGCATTTTTGGTTATCATGGATAGGAATACAAATAAATACATAGGTAACCGTTTCAGTTAAACCTTAAGAGGTGAGCAAATGAAACAGTCTAAAGCAGATTATAAATTTTACTTAGTAAGAGAAGATGTGCTATCTGAGGCTATGCGAAAAACACTTGAAGCGAAGGAATTATTAGAACGTGGTAAAGCAGATTCGGTACATGAAGCTGTTCAAAAAGTGGATTTAAGCCGAAGTGCCTTTTATAAATATCGTGATACTATCTTTCCTTTTCATACAGTAGTAAAGGAAAAAATAATCACCCTCTTCTTTTACATAGAAGACCGTTCTGGAACCTTATCTAAGCTTTTAAGCGTTGTTGCCTCAGGTGGATGCAATGTTTTAACCATACATCAAACTATTCCGTTACAAGGAAGAGCGAATGTAACTTTATCTTTAAATACGGTAGAAATGGAAATTTCTATTGATACATTGCTAGAAAGACTGCGGATGCTTGAATTTGTAGAAAAGGTAGAAATTTTAAGCACTGGTGGATAAGTTCTCTTTTACTAAAGTTAATGACTTGATCCATTTGAAGGAAATAATTAGTGAAAATTTATTAAGTTCCACTTGTTATCAGTGGAACTATTTCTAGCATTATAAGCAAATGGAATAAGTATGCCTATATATGCTAAAAAATCAGAATAATGAAAGTATTTGGGGGAGTATAAGTTGAAAGTTGGCTATCTAGGTCCTAAAGCAACATTTACAAATATTGCAGTAAATCATCAATTTCCAAAAGTGGAGTCTTTTCCTTTCTTGACTATACCTAATTGTATTGACGCTGTAATGGATGGGAAAGTTGATGTTGCACTAGTACCTGTAGAAAATACATTAGAGGGATCAGTTAATATTACATTGGATTATTTAATTCATGAAGTAACATTACCGATTGAAGGAGAAATCACGGTACCAATAAAACAGCACTTAATGGTTCATCCAGATTATGAAAAAAATTGGGAAGATACAGAAGTTATCTATAGTCATTCCCATGCTATTGCCCAATGCCATAAATTTTTACATAAAGAGTTGAATAACTGTCAATATGAAAATATGACATCGACTGCAGCAGCAGCTCAATTTGTTAAAGAGCATCCAGAATTAAAAGCTGCTGCAATAGGAAATGAATTAACAGCACAGGAATATGGCTTGACTATAGTAAAACATAATATACATGATTCAGAAAATAATCATACAAGATTTCTTATCCTGTCTAAACAACCCGTAGTGTTTCATGATACAAATAGTGTTCAAAAAGGATTTAAAACAAGTTTAATGGTGACATTGCCATCTGACCGTTCAGGTGCCCTACATCAGGTACTCTCTGCATTTGCTTGGAGAAAACTTAATTTAGTAAAAATTGAATCGAGACCAACGAAAACTGGCCTTGGAAATTATTTCTTTTTAATTGATCTTGATAGTAAAATGGATGATGTTTTGATACCTGGAGCAATGCAGGAGTTAGAGGCTCTTGGTTGCGAAGTAAAACTATTGGGTAGTTATCCTTATTATGTAGTTCAATGAAAATAAGAGGGTGTCCGAAAAAGTCTATCTTACACCAGTTTCCCATTTATAGTGTTTTTTATAGGAGAAGGTGGTTTAGTGTGCTTAGTTGACTTTTTCGGACACCCTCTATTATAGAAATTAATCTTCTATTAAGAAGTGGGCTTTTCGTAAAGCTTCTTCAGCATCTATTAATGCCTCTTGCGTAGAAGCGGTGATGGTATGTAAATGTATTCCTGAAGTTAGTTCTGATAAATAAGAAGCATTTGTACTCCTTACTTTTTTCATAAATTGCTTGACTTCCTTACGATTAGAAACGAGGATAGAAGCAGTTAAATCTCCATAAACCGGGTGTTCAATCTTTACATCTTTCACAGTAACACCCTGATCTACTAAAATGTTCAACTCTTCTTCCGTTTTTTCTGGTAAATGGTTGCATGCAATAATTCGTTCATATAGAAGTGGTTTTGATTCATGCAGATATAAATAACCTTGGCTTGTAGCTAAGATTGGTTCGTTTTTTGCTTTAAGTAGCGTAATGTCTCCTACAATAATTTGCCGGCTTACATTTGTTAGTTTCGATAATTCAGTACCTGTAAAAGGTCGGCTATTTTCCTTCAATAATGAAAGAATATAAGCTCTTCTATCTTCCCCCAGCATTTTTTTTGAATCAGTCATCAAATCTCTCCTTTATACCTTTTTGTATTATAGCCGTTTATTTATAGATTCATTATAGATAAAATCTAATCTTCTACTTATTTTACCAAAAGCATGAGAGGAAGAAATGAAAAAAGATTATTCTTAGGATGTTTTCCTAATAAATCATTTTAAAATATAGATGGAACCTGGATGTTATTCTGTTATAAAGCAATCCATAAACTAAAAAGAGAAATTAGAAAACTTAAGAATGGTCTAGACGGAAATGATGATAAAGAACATAAAAAATAAAAATTCTGCATAGATTTTTCAGTAGAATGATAACCATTTTACATTATAAACATAAACTATATGGACATATGCATAGGAGGGAATCTATAGTGAAGATCCATATTGTACAGAAAGGGGATACTCTTTGGAAAATCGCAAAAAAATATGGGGTCGATTTCGAAGAGTTAAAGATGTTAAATTCCCAACTCAGTAATACAGATATGATTATGCCTGGTATGAAAATAAAAGTTCCAACTACTGGAGGAAATATCAAAAAAGAAGCTCCAAAAGTGGAATACAAAAAAGAAATGCCTAAAACGACTCAGCCAATAGCAAAAGAAATGCCAATTCAAAAAGAAGTTCCTAAAAAAGAAGTGCCAATTCAAAAGGAACTGCCTAAAAAAGAGATGCCAAAAAAAGAAAAACCATTCACACCAAAAATGCCTACACCTATTATTCCTGAAATTGATGTTCATAATTACTATTCTATGAATATGACAAATATCGATGTGGATGTGGAAGTGGAGGAAACAAAAATAACTCCACCAAAACCCGTCGTAATTCCCCCAGTAGAAAAACCAGTCGCAGCTCCTGTTCAACAAGAACCATGTCCACCAGCTATTCCGTATCAGCCTTATTGTTATGAAGTTTCACCGATGATGCCTGGTTCAGGATTTCCACCAGGATATTGTCCTCCACCTGTTCAGTTTGAGCAAATGCCAGAAACCTATAGTAATGTAGCTCCTGTCAATCAAACGGTACATTGGGAAGAATCATCATCTTCATCTATAGATCATCACTATGGTGGTAATCCATATGTTGGAATGACCCAACAACCAACACCTGACTATTATCAACAGCCATTAGTACAGTATGGTCAAATGCCTGTTGGCTTAAATTATATGCAAGGTAACCAAGATGAATCATCTTCCTTGGAAGTGATGGGAATGAGTCATACACCTAATGTAGCACAACCTGCTCCTTTCCAGCTTCCATTTAAAGAAGATTGTGGATGTAATGGACCTTCTATACACCAACAACCAATGTATCAAGCACCAGAAACATTCCAAGTAGAAGGTACTATGTATCCTGGAATGGAGGCTTATCCAATGACAGGAGGATATAATCCTGGAATGCCAATGGGAATGATGCAACCAGGAATGAATCCAGAAATGGGTGGTAATCCAATGGCAGGAGGATATAATCCTGGAATGCCAATGGGAATGATGCAACCAGGAATGAATCCAGAAATGGGTGGTAA
>DATMFU010000325.1:0-23445 GCA_035556015.1 Niallia sp.
TTAGCTGTTATCGGTACAGCCTTAACTATTATTATGACGATTGGGGATGATCGATAATGGAAACATTAATGTCCATCCTTGTTGGGATATTATTTGCCATCGGAATTTACTTAATATTAACGAAAACTTTGTTAAGAATCATATTAGGAACATCTATTTTAGGTCATGGTGTAAATTTACTAATTATAACAATGGGGGGATTAAAAAAAGGTGGTCCTCCTTTGCTAGGAATTACAAACCATTCCTATGCAGATTCTCTCCCCCAGGCATTATTATTAACTGCTATTGTTATTAATTTTGCAACTACTGCACTATTCCTAGTGTTGAGCTATAGGGCTTATAAAGTTCTAGGTACTGACAATATGGAGCTGCTAAGGGGGAACGAAGATGAATAATATGATTACTTTGCCTATTATTCTACCAACTGTAGCAGCACTAGTAATGATAATACTTAGAAATAAAATTAAGTTGCATAGAGTTCTTAGCCTAGTAGCTCTACTAAGTGTTTTGGCTGTATCGGTTATAATAGTTAGCAAAATTAAGAAAGATGGTATTCTGTCACTTCAACTAGGAGGATGGGAAGCGCCATTTGGGGTCAGTATGGTGGCAGATATGTTTGCAGCCATTTTAGTCCTAGTAACTAGTGTTGTTTCTATTTGTTGTTTAATATATGCTTTTTCTTCTATTGGAAGAGAAAGGGAGGAATATTATTTTTATCCTTTATTCCTTATTTTAATTACGGGAGTAAATGGTTCTTTTCTAACAGGTGATATCTTTAATTTGTTTGTATGTTTTGAAGTGATGCTAGTTGCCTCCTATGTATTGATATCACTAGGTGGAACTCGAGCACAACTACGAGAGTCTATTAAATACATATTAATAAATGTAATCTCCTCGTTTTTATTTCTAGTAGCCATTGCATATCTCTATGCCATAACAGGAACATTGAATTTAGCCCATTTGTCTTATCGAATTGCTGAGGTAGGGCAAGATGGACTAATGACTACAGTTGCGATTCTATTTTTAATTGTCTTTAGCTTGAAAGCAGGTTTATTCTTGTTCTTCTGGCTTCCTGGTTCTTATAGTGCACCACCTACAGCTATTGCAGCTATTTTTGCTGCTTTGTTAACGAAGGTTGGGATGTATGCAATTATTAGGATATTTACATTGGTTTTTTATCATGAACCAGAAGTTACCCATTTATTAATTGGGATTTTATCCGCAATTACAATGTTACTTGGTGCTATTGGTGCTGTTGCATTTAGAGATATTCAAAAAGTAATGACATATAACGTTGTTGTTGGAGTTGGTTTTATTTTAGCAGGGCTTGCTTCCTATTCTATAGTTGGTTTAACGGGATCCTTCTATTATTTGGTTCACGATATGATAATTAAATCGCTAATTTTTCTTTTAGGAGGTACTATTATTCACCTGACGGGGACGAGTAAACTGGATAAAATAAGTGGGTTAATTCGACTTCATCCTGCTCTTGGATGGATGTTTTTTATAGCAGCTTTATCTTTATCTGGAATCCCACCTTTAAGTGGATTTCTTGGAAAAATTTTTATAACAGAGGGAACATTCACAGCAGCTTATTACTGGTTAGGTGCCATTGGTCTCCTTACAAGTTTAATGGTCCTCTATTCTATTCTGAAAGTATTTATGAGTGTTTTCTGGGGATATACAGATTTAACACTTGATAGAGAAAAAGGATCAACAAAAGGACGTATGTTGCCTATAGCATTATTAACAGTACTAACAATAGGGTTAGGGCTTGGAGTGGAAGGAATACATGAATATATGGATATAGCAGTAGAAGTTCTTATGAATCCTACTGTTTACGTAGAAGCGGTAATAGGTAAATAGAGTAAGCATTTGATCTTTGAGATGTGAGGGGAGTGGTACATATGCCGATGCAAATATTGATAAATTTATTAATAGGCGTTATATGGATGTTTCTTCAAGATAGCTGGAACGTACTAACTTTTTTCACTGGCTATCTTTTTGGGATACTAGTTTTACTTATCTTACGAAGGTTCCTTCCAACTAAATTTTACTTGGAAACTCTGTTTGCTATTGTTCGATTAGTATTGGTATTTATAGAAGAGTTATTCACCTCTAGTTTAAACGTTATTAGGCAAGTTATTAGACCAAAACTTGCAATAGCTCCGGGTATTTTTTCTTTAGAAACAGAATTAAAAGGGCAATTAGAAGTCTCATTACTTGCATTATTAATGAATTTGACTCCAGGTTCCGTTGTTGTGGAGATTTCTCCAGATAATAAGAGATTCTATATTCATGTGTTAGATTTACCACTGCAAAAAGAGGCTATTTATCGTTCAAAGGAGAAATTTGAAATGGCTATAAAGAAGGTGACTCGTTTTGATTAATCAATTGCTAGTTTGTTCCTTAATATTATTAATTTTATCTATTCTTGCTAATATTTATCGGCTAGTAAAGGGTCCCTCCGCTCCAGATCGAATACAGGCCTTGGATGCTTTAGGAATCAATATGATAGCAGGTGTAGCTATTTTTTCTGTTTTGCTAAGAAATACTGGTTTTTTTGAAGTTATTTTATTAATTGGTATTTTATCCTTTATTGGCACAATTGCTTTTGCTCGTTTTATTGAAAGAGGTGTAGTTATTGAGCGCAAACAATCTGATTGAGTTGTTATCTGTTTTTCTAATTTTAATTGGAACAATATTTAGCTTTTTAAGTTCTTTTGGATTAATAAGACTTCCAGATGTTTATACAAGATCACATGCCGCTTCTAAAAGTTCAACAATGGGTGTACTGTTTATCTTAGTAGGAACCTTTGTCTTTTTTATTGTAGAAGGTTTTTTCAATATTAGACTTTTTTTAGGAATATTTTTTGTTTTCTTAACGTCTCCGGTTGCATCCCATGTAATTGTTCGTTCTGCTTATCGTTCAAAAGTTAAACTGGCAGATGTGACGATACAGGATGAGTTAAAAGACGCGTTGGAAAGGGAGAAGCTGGAAGTGAAATAGGTAAAATTTGTTTATTTAAGATTGACGACTTACCTTTAAGGCTATATAGTTAATCTAATAACTCGTAGATAAAGCGAGAGAGGTTCATAGCAAATACCCTCTATAAAAAACTATGGATTCATATGTTTATGAGGGTGTCCAAGTAAAGGGTCAAACTTCACCATTAAATCTAGTAAGTTTTAGTTGTAAGAAACTACTAACTAATTAAATGGAAAATGGTGTGGGTAAGATGCCTTTTATATTGGGGCATCCATTTTTTTTGCATGAAGTAGTTTTAGGTTTAGTTAGGTAATTGCCTCTCTTGAATAAGGGTTAGGATATACCATACAAGGAGGTTTTTTTATGTTTGGAAGAAAGCAGGAAGAAGGATTAACAGAACTAAAGCTTTTAGGAAATCAAAATACACAGTATAAAAGTGATTATGCGCCTGAGGTATTAGAGTCAGTGGATAATTTGCATGTTAATCGTGATTACTTTGTTAAATTTAATTGTCCTGAATTTACGAGTCTTTGTCCAATTACAGGTCAGCCGGACTTTGCAACTATGTATATTTCGTATATTCCAGATAAGAAAATAGTAGAAAGTAAATCTTTAAAACTATATCTTTTCAGCTTCCGTAACCATGGAGATTTCCATGAAGATTGTGTAAATATTATTATGGATGATTTAATTAAGTTGTTAGATCCTAGATACATAGAAGTTTGGGGGAAGTTTACACCCCGTGGCGGTATCTCCATAGATCCTTGGTGTAACTATGGGAAACCTGGTACAAAATATGAAGAAATAGCTACACATCGGCTAATGAACCATGATATGTATCCAGAGAAAGTAGATAATCGATAAAATAAAAAGGGCTAATCCAATTGGATAGCCCTTTAATCTCATTAAGGTAGAATATTACCAGCTGCTCGATAGATACTATACCATTCTTCTCTTGTTAACTGAATGTCACTAGCTTTACAACAATCTATTAAACGTTCTAAGTTCATCGTACCAATTACTGGTTGCATTTTAGCAGGATGACGTAATAGCCATGCGATAGCAATTGTCGTATTACTAACATTATATTTTTCTGCTATTGCATCAATCTGTTGATTTAATTCTGGAAATTTATCATTTCCTAGGAAAACTCCTTCAAAAAATCCATATTGGAATGGTGACCATGGTTGAATGGTAATATCGTTTAGACGGCAGAAATCAAGAATGCTTCCATCTCGGTTAATTGCTGATTCATTTTCCATATTTACATTGATGCCATTGGAAATCATAGTTGCATTCGTTATGCTAAGTTGTAGTTGATTAGCGACAAGAGGTTGTTTCACATATTTCTTTAATAATTGAATTTGCATAGGATTTTGGTTAGAGACACCAAATGCGCGAACCTTTCCTGATTGTTCAAGTTGGTCGAAGGCCTCAGCTACTTCTTCTGGTTCAACAAGTGCATCTGGACGATGAAGAAGAAGGACATCTAGATATTCTGTATTTAGTCTTTTTAAAATACCATCAACAGAATTTAGAATATGCTCTTTAGAAAAATCAAATTGTCCTTTTCGAATACCACATTTTGATTGTAAAATAATTTTTTCTCGAATATCTGCATTCATGTGGATAGCATCTGCAAATATTTCCTCGCAATTACCACCACCATAAATATCAGCATGATCAAAAAAGTTTGCTCCTTGTTCTAAAGCAGTTTGAACAAAAGTTTCAGCTTCCTTTTTTTCCAGAGAGTTGATGCGCATACAGCCTACTGCTACTACTGGTACTTCTAAATTACTACTACCTAGCTTCATTGTTCTCATTAATCCTATCCTCCTATGATATGTAAAAGTGGTCACCATAAAAGTTTATTTCTTCTTTTTAGGTAGCCTTTAATTGATTACTAATTATATTTTGACACACTAAATGTAAGGTGACAACTATTAAGGTAAGGGTTTTCATTGTTGGGACAATAAAGTTTAAGATAAAAGGGAGAATTGAAATATAAATAAGTTAATAGAAACGTATTAAGTATTAAATCTATAAAGATAAAAGAGGCCCATAGATAGAATCTAAGAGCCAAGTTTTTCTATTAAAATATATGATTAATCTTCCATTGTAGATAAGTCGCCAGTAGGTAATCCAAGCTCCCAAGCTTTTAGAACGCGACGCATAATTTTTCCACTTCTTGTCTTTGGAATTTTTTCGCAAAATTCAATTTCCCTTGGTGCTGCGTGTGCAGCTAATCCATTTTTTACAAATAGACGTATTTCTTCTTTTAACTCATCTGATGCTTCATATCCATCTATTAAGGTTATAAACGCTTTAATTATTTCACCTCTAATAGGATCAGGTTTTCCAATGACTCCTGCTTCCGCAACTGCAGGGAATTCGATTAATTTACTTTCTACTTCAAATGGACCTACTCGTTCACCAGCAGTCATAATAACGTCATCGACTCTACCTTGGAACCAAAAGTAACCATCTTCATCCATATAAGCAGAGTCTCCCGATACATACCATTCACCATGTTGAAAATAACTATTGTATTTTTCTTCATTATTCCAAATGGTATGCATCATAGAGGGCCAACCCTTTTTAATTGCTAAGTTCCCCATTTGGTTTGGTGGAAGAATATTACCATTATCATCTAAAATTGCTGCTTCAATACCAGGAATTGGTTTTCCCATTGAACCAAGTTTTATATCCATACAGGGGAAGTTACAGATTAGTTGAGCACCAGTTTCGGTCATCCACCAAGTATCATGGATACGTAAGCCATATGCTTCATGACCAAAGCGAATAACTTCTGGATTTAGTGGTTCCCCTACACTAAGTATATGGCGTAATGAGGATAGACTATATTTTTCCGTAATTTCTTCACCAGCAGCCATTAACATTCGGAAGGATGTTGGAGCACTATACCAAACTGTAACACCAAAGGTTTCTATAATTTTATACCACAAATCTGGGCTAAATCTGCCACCTGCTACAACATTTGTGGCGCCATTCAACCAAGGACCAAAAATACCATAGGAAGTTCCGGTTACCCAACCAGGGTCAGCGGTGCACCAATAGACATCATCCTCTTGTAAATCTAGCACCCATTTGGCAGTTTGATAATGTTGAATCATGGCATTGTGCACATGAAGCACACCTTTTGGTTTCCCGGTAGAGCCAGAAGTATAATGAAGAATTAATCCATCCTTTCGATCAACCCATTCTATCTCTAGTTCTTCTGATGCTTGATTAAAGTAGTGGGAATAGTCTTTTATTTGATGAGTTTCTTGTACGGAATCACCGACAATAAAGACTGTTTCTAATGCAGGTAAATCATTTAATGGGATTCTACTAACAAGTTCATTTGTAGTAATGATTACTTTTGCTTCACTGTCAAGGAGGCGATCTCTTACTGCATCTTCCATAAACGCTTCAAATAATGGACCAACAATGGCCCCAACTTTAATAGCACCTAATAGAGAAAAATATAATTCTGGTGAGCGTGGCATAAATATAAATACCCGATCTCCTTTTTTTATATTTCCTATCTCTTTTAGTACATTACCAGCTTTATTTGATTGTCTTTTTAAATCTTTATAGGTATATGTTTCTTTTCGTGATGGACTGAAATATTGGAGGGCCACTTTATTTGCACGGAAATTTTCTGCATGTCTGTCTATCGCCTCGTATGCAAGGTTCACTTTCCCTGTTTGATACCAGGAAAAGTCATTTTCTGCCTGCTCCCAGTTGAAATGTTGGTACATATCATCATAGTTTTCAAGGTTATGGTTCCCTTTTATAGGTGGTAGCGCTTCCAATTTCATACGTACATCCCCTTCATTTCAATATTTTTACAATCTTAATTATAAGTGGAAAACACTATATACACAATTTTAATGTAGATTAAAAGGGAATATTCCTAGAATTTTCACCCACAAGAAAGCATATAGGAGGGTACAATATTATAGAAAGAATATGTTAAAAATAAAAAAAGATAGCAAGAAAAAACCTCACAAATAATTTCTTGTGAGGTTTTAAAAAATATGGTTAGAAAATGTAAAAGATAATCAGCAATAGAGCTAAGTATAGGAGGAGCATCATTACCTGAAATCTTAGAGAAGTATAAAAGGATGAATTGATCTTCTCTGATGGAAGAGGTTTGTCTTTCCATTCTTCTAGATAATCATCTTTTTTAAACATAACATGATTAAATCTCCTAAAACTAAACGTAACTCCATCAAAAAAGCCACCCTTTGCTATATACATGAAGATAAAGATCACTGTATAAAAAAAGGAAAGATAAAAAACAGTATTAATATAATGAAGCAAATTGTATTTTGAGGTAAATATAAAGAAAAAAATGAACGTTACAATAATATTCGTTAATAGGAAATACCATTTATTATGAATCATTTTAGATCACCTTTGTCATTTTGTTAGAGAATATTCGTATTTTAACCTAACTTTATGGGAAAGTACATTGTAATAAGAGTAGATTTTATACAAATGTAGTATCAAAATAATATACTGACATATGGATATTGAGAGAAAAAACAGGAGAATCTCTGCTTAATATTTGTTTATTTATATTATTTAGACATAGAAATTTAATTAAATTATTAATGTTAGAAAGCGCTATCTTTACTGTTGTTATAGGAAAGTCTTGTATCATGCTATAATAATATTTTAAATTATCTCTATATTTAATCTTTACAACTCTATTAGAATAATAGTATACTCACTTTAGCTTCTTTTTTTGATGTAATTTACAGAATAATATAACAATGGGGGGTCTTTTTTAATGAAGCGTAAATTTGCTTGGCTGCTTTCATTAACACTAGTTCTTAGTGTATTCTTAGCAGCTTGTGGAAACGATGATTCATCAGATAAAAATGATAAGTCATCTGAGAAAGACGTAAAACAAGTACTTAATTTAATTAATGGGGATGCAATTCCTTCTATGGATCCATCAAAAGCTACAGATGAATATGGTTTCCAATTCATCGGTGCTACAATGGAAGGTCTATACCGTTTAGGTGAAGACGCTGAAACAAAACCGGGTATTGCGGAAAGCCACGAAACATCTGAAGATGGTTTAACTTGGACATTCAAGTTACGTCAAGATGCTAAATGGTCAAATGGTGACCCTGTAACAGCTAAAGATTTCGTTTATGCTTGGCAACGTGCTGTAAACCCAGACACTGGTTCTGAGTACGGACCATACATGATGGGTGGCGTTATTAAAAATGCTACAGCAATCAGTAAAGGTGAAAAGAAAGTAGAAGAGCTTGGTGTTAAAGCAGAAGACGACTATACTTTAGTTGTTGAACTTGAAAACCCAACTCCATACTTTGAATCTTTAACAACTTTCGGAACGTTCATGCCATTAAATCAAAAATTTGTTGAAGAGAAAGCTGATAAGTTCGCAACTAGCTCTGATACTTTACTATCTAACGGACCATTCAAGTTAGAAAATTGGGAAAGTACATCTCAAAAATGGAATCTAGCTAAAAACGATACTTATTGGGATGCTGAAACTGTTAAGTTAGATACTATTAACTATGTAGTAGTTAAAGAAGCACAAACAATGGTTGACTTATATGAAAAAGGTGAAGTAGATCGTGCAAGTTTATCATCTGACCTTGTTGACCAATATTCTTCTGATGAAGACTATACTGTAAAACCTGATACTTCAGTATTCTATTTCAAAATTAACCAAACAAAAAACAAAGCACTTGCTAACAAAAACCTACGTTTAGCAATTAGCCGTGCATTTGATAAAGAATCTTTAGTTAACGAAATTCTTAACAACGGTTCTCTTGTAGCTAATGGTTATTTACCAGCTAACTTTGCTCCAATGCCAGATGGTAGCGGTGATTTCCGTGAAGTTAGTGGAGATCTAGTAACATATGATGTTAAAGCTGCTCAAGAATATTGGGAAAAAGCTAAAAAAGAATTAGGTACAGATTCAGTTGAAGTTGAAATTCTAGGTGGAGATACTGATGTATCTAAAACTATGAACGAATACTTAGCTAACCAATTACAAACAAACCTTCCTGGTTTAAAAGTAACTTTAAAACAAGTACCATTTGAACAACGCTTAGATTTAGATACAAATATGGATTACGATCTTCAAATTGCTGGTTGGGGTCCTGACTACCTAGATCCATACACATTCTTAAGCTTATGGATTACTGATGGTGGAAATAACATGATGGGTTACTCTAATGCAGAGTATGATAAATTATTAGAAGAAACTACAACTACTCTTGCAACAGATAACGACGCTCGTTACCAAAACTTCTTAAAAGCTGAAAAGATTCTACTTGAAGATGGTGCAATTGCTCCTATCTACCAACGTGGTGGCGCATTCTTATCATCTCCAAAAATCAAAGGCTTAATTGAAAATCCATTTGGTGCAACTTATGAATACAAATGGACTTCTATTGGATCTGAAGAGTAATTTCACTTTATGAAAATATTCATGCTATGAAATGAAAAGAGAGTGTATGCTTTTATAGCATATACTCTCTTGTATTTTGGATTAGGAAAATTCTGATTATAGAAAAAATAAATTATTATGATATAATAAACAAAGAAAATTAGGAGGTGCACAGATGACTCGATATTTACTTCGACGTTTATGGTATATGTTCTTAACTCTTTTCATCATTGCAACAGTGTCCTTCTTCCTTATGAAGTTTCTTCCGGGAAGTCCGCTGAAAGCTGATGATAAATTAAGTGAAGAACAAAAGACTATTATTTTGGAAAAATACGGTTTAAATGATCCGATTCCTGTACAATATGCAAATTATTTAGGAAACCTTGTGCAAGGGGATTTAGGTGTATCGTTTGCATTTGATAATACACCAGTAACAGATATATTAATGAATAAAATCGGTCCGTCTGCACTACTTGGTGGACAGGCATTAGTACTGGGAACAATTGTAGGTATATTACTAGGACTAATAGCTTCTATTTATCGAAATGGTCCAATTGATCTTGCCTCTACTACTATAGCGGTTTTAGGGACATCAGTGCCTTCTTTCGTATTCGCAGGAGTAATGCAGTATTATATTGCTGTTCAATGGGATTTACTACCTGTAGCACTATGGGGTGGATTCGAATATACTATTCTTCCAACTATAGCTTTAGCAATTTCTCCGTTAGCAGTTGCTGCACGTTTCACTAGAACGGAAATGATAGAAGTATTACACTCGCAATATATTATTACAGCACGAGCAAAAGGAGTTACAGAAGCAGGTATTATTTTTAAACATGGATTAAGAAATGCATTGATTCCTTTGGTTACTGTAATTGGTCCTATGGCAGTAGGCTTAATGACAGGATCATTAGTAATTGAAAAAATCTTTGCTATACCTGGTATTGGTGAACAGTTCGTTTCTTCTGTTACAGTAAATGATTATCCAACTATTATGGGTACAACATTATTATATGCTTTTGCATTTGTTGTAATTATCCTAATCATTGACCTCCTTTATGGATTGATTGATCCTAGAATTAGAATTACAGGAGGTAAAAAATAAAATGGATAAAAATAGTCTAAATAAAATAGATAAGAATCTATTTAAACCTCTTAAGCAGGAGGAAAATGCTAGTGAAAAAATAACTGCACCAAGCAGAACATTTGGACAAGATGCTAGAAGAACTTTATTTAAAAATAAACCAGCAATTATTAGTATGGTTATTATTCTATTAATAATTCTTTTAAGTATCATTGGTCCATATCTTAATGAGTATGGTAATGATGGACAAGACTTGTCTCGTGCTAAATTGCCTCCTAGAGTACCAGTTTTAGAGAATATCTCTTGGTTAGGACTTGATGGTACTTTATCAGGTCGTTATGAAGGTACAACAGTAGAAGATGCTACAAATAAAGCATACGCTCGCTATAAGAGTAATGAAGAGTTTATTGATATAAAGGTATTAGAAAAAGGAAATGGTGAAAGAAACTCAGCAGCTGTAAAAGCCACTTTCCATATTTATGATGAAAAAAAGCTTGATGATACGTATTTCTGGTTTGGTACAGATACACTTGGTCGTGACCAATGGACAAGACTATGGGAAGGTACCCGCGTATCTTTAATTATTGCATTTGTTGCTGCAGCACTTGATTTATTAATCGGTGTAGCATACGGTGGTATCTCTGGTTTCTACGGTGGAAGAATAGATAATATCTTACAACGTATTGCTGAAATCTTAGTAGGGATTCCAAACTTAGTTATCATACTATTGATGATGCTTATCTTACAACCAGGGATTATTTCTATTGTTATTGCTTTAGCAATTACAGGTTGGATTGGTATGTCACGTATTGTTCGTGGTGAGGTTCTAAAACTAAACAATCAAGAGTTTGTCTTAGCGGCAAGAACTTTAGGAACATCTAATGGAACGATTATTAGAAGACATTTAGTCCCTAATATAAGTGGTATTATCATTGTAAATACTATGTTCTCTATCCCAGGAGCAATTTTCTTCGAGGCTTTCTTAAGCTTTATTGGTTTAGGAATTGTACCACCTAATGCTTCATTAGGTGCTTTAATTGAGCTTGGTTTTGCGAACTTAAGATTATATCCGTATTTGCTAGTATTCCCAGCAGCTGTGCTATCAGTGTTAATGATTGCATTCAACATCTTAGGTGATGGTCTAAGAGACGCATTCGATCCTAAAATGCATAAATAGAAAGTAGGTGTTTATAAATGAGTAAATTATTAGAAGTAAAAGATTTAAGAGTATCATTTAACACCTACAACGGTGAAGTTCAAGCTGTTCGCGGTGTTAGCTTTGATTTGAATAAAGGAGAAACACTAGCAATCGTTGGGGAATCTGGTTCAGGAAAGTCTGTTACTTCCAATGCTTTAATGAGACTTCTACCAGAACCTCAAAGTGTGATTAAAACAGGTGAGATACTTCTTGAAGGGGAAGACCTAGTTAAAAAATCAAAAAAAGATATGCAGAAGATTCGTGGTAAAGATATTTCGATGGTATTCCAAGATCCAATGTCATCTTTGAATCCAACGATGAAAATTGGTAATCAAATCATGGAAGGTTTGATTAAGCATCAAAACATGAATAAATCTGATGCAAAAAAACGTGCGATTGAGTTACTTGAGCTTGTGGGTATTCCTCAACCAGAGGTCCGAATTAATCAGTATCCACACCAATTCTCAGGTGGTATGCGTCAACGTGTAGTTGTTGCGATAGCACTTGCTTGTAATCCTAAGATTTTGATTGCAGACGAGCCAACAACAGCTCTTGATGTGACAATCCAAGCGCAAATACTAGAATTAATGAAAGATATTCAAAAGAAGACAGATAGTGCTATTATTTTCATTACACATGATCTTGGCGTAGTAGCAAACGTAGCAGATCGTGTTGCAGTTATGTATGCTGGTAAGATTGTAGAAATCGGTACTGTTGATGACATTTTCTATAATCCAAAACATCCATATACTTGGGGATTAATAGGCTCTATGCCAACTTTAGATAGTGATGATGAAGAGCTATTTGCTATTCCTGGTAGCCCACCAAATATGCTGAAGCCTCCAGTAGGAGATGCATTTGCTCCTAGAAATAAATATGCTCTAGAGATTGATAAAGTAATGGAACCACCAATGTTTAAAGTTTCTGATACCCATTATGCAGCAACTTGGTTATTGCATGAAGATGCACCAAAAATTGAGCCACCAGAATCAGTTAAACAAAGAATGCAAGGCTTCTCTAAAACAGGTAGAAAGGATGGTGAAAAACGATGACTAAAGAAAAATTACTAGAAGTTAAGAATTTACAAAAACATTTCTCTGCTGGTAGAGACCGTATCATAAAAGCAGTAGATGGTGTTTCTTTTGATATTTTTAAAGGTGAAACCTTTGGTCTAGTTGGTGAATCAGGTTGTGGTAAATCCACTACAGGAAGAACAATCATCCGACTTTATGATGCCACTGGTGGAGAAGTGAAATTCAATGGTGAAGATGTGCACGGGAAAAAGTCGAAAGCTGAATTGCGTAAGTTTAATCAGAAAATGCAAATGATTTTCCAAGATCCCCATTCTTCATTAAATCCACGTATGACAGTTATGGATATTATTGCTGAGGGGATTGATAATCACAATTTAGCAAAAAACCCAACTGAACGTCGTGAAAGAGTAGAAGAGTTACTTGAAGTTGTAGGATTGAATAAAGAACATGCTACACGCTTCCCACATGAATTTAGTGGGGGTCAAAGACAAAGAATCGGAATTGCTCGTGCGCTAGCTGTTGAACCAGATTTCATCATCTGTGATGAGCCAATTTCTGCATTAGATGTTTCTATTCAAGCACAGGTTGTTAACCTATTGAAAAAGCTACAAAAGGAACGCGGCTTGACTTATTTATTTATTGCACATGACCTTTCAATGGTTAAATATATTAGTGATCGTATTGGTGTTATGTACATGGGGAATATGGTTGAGTTGGCTACAGCTGATGAACTATATGAAAACCCAATTCATCCATATACTAAATCTCTATTATCAGCTATTCCTTTACCAGATCCACGATATGAACGTGAACGTAAGAGAATTGCTTATGATCCTTCCATACATGATACAAGTGAACAACCAGAACTGAGAGAAGTAACACCTGGACACTTTGTTCGTTGTACTACAAAGGAATTAGAAAAATACAGAGCTGAGTTAAGCAAAAAGTAAAGCTAATAAGTAAATTTACAATCAATTAAAGAAGACTCCCAATAATAATCCTTGCTGAAGAGCAAGGATTTTTTTCATTTCTCAGGAAATAAACTGATTATCTAAATTACCATATTTATTTACCTCATACTACATAAAATAATCCTAAATGAATAAAAATGATAGAATTTAAAACACTATACTTAAAAAAATAAATGTACTAGGATAGAATGAATTAAAGGATGAAAATTGATATAGGAGTTAAGGAATGAATAATCCAATACTGAAACTACACTATGAAATGGCTATTCAACAAACTCAGAAATTATTCATGGAAGATATAGATAGATATTTAGAAAAGCAGGAATCTTTTCCATCTAAAGAGCAATATTTGGAGGAAAGAGAAGTATTTATCCAACATATATGGTTAAATACATGGTTAAATACGGCAAATAGTCATGTCTCTTTAAAAGAAAAAAAGCAATATTTATTGGAAAGAGATTTTGATATTACAAACCTAACTAGAAAGATGATTAATCAACTCTTTCGAAATGAGATCAGAGAAATAGATAATTTTAACTATAAAAATTGGATAGCGGAAAATTTCACGAATCAAGAATCTTGGAGTAAAAGATATCTCTTACTGCGAGAGCAGCATTTAAAAAAACTAGAAAAGCAAAAGAAACTAGAAAAAGAGAGAAAGTATGCATTAAAACTTACTTATCATATTGAAAAATTATTCGAGGAACATTTTGAGGAATTATTTCTCTATATACGATATCTGGTAGGTTCACACTTAGCAATTGAAATAGATCGAAATGGAATTGTCCTCTCATCTATGGACGTTACGTTTGAAGAGTATTTAACAAATGAAATGGATATGCCGTATAATCAATTTTACTTTTTAGAGGACCGCACAGAGGCTTATGAGAAGTTGATTGTTAAGCAATTACAAGATTATCTTCCGAGCTGGTTAAAGGAGAATCTGTCTACCCAGCTAAAAAAAGAATATGAAGGGCTATATGGTAAAACCCTTTCTAATACTTTTTTATTAAATGTGAGTGAAACAATAATAAAAGATCTCGCCGAAGAATTCTTAGATGAATTATTAGTTGAGTATGTGATAGATCTTGAAAAATTACTGGATATTCCCTTTGATTTAGAAGTTCATAAAGAAATAATGGAGAGAGATTTACAAAAAAAGAAACAAAAAGAAGTGGAAGACTTAGAAGAACAAAGAAAACGAAAAGAACAAGAAGTGAGGATGATAGAAGAAATCTTTGGGAGAGAGTATTATCCTAAAGCTAATAATAATATTAAATATGTTCTCCATATAGGGGAAACGAATACAGGAAAAACTTATCATGCTCTTAAAAGAATGAAAGAGGCAGAAAGTGGATTATACTTGGCTCCATTAAGATTGTTAGCATTAGAGGTTTATGAAAACTTGAACGACAGCGGTGTACCGTGTTCATTAAAGACAGGGGAAGAAGAGAAGCTCAAGGAGGGTGCAAGGCACCAATCAAGTACAGTAGAAATGTTTCGTGAAAAGGATCATTATGATGTAATTGTTATTGATGAGGCGCAAATGATTGCAGATAAGGATAGAGGTTTTTCATGGTATAGAGCTATCACTAATGCAAACGCGAATGAAGTGCATATAATTTCGAGTTTACATGCTAGAAAAACTATTCTTCAATTAGTAGGAGATTCAGATGTAGAAATAAATGAGTATGTAAGAGACACTCCTTTACAGATAGAAAGTACTTTATTTCAATTAGATCAAACAAGAAAAGGGGATGCACTAGTCTGCTTCTCTCGAAGAAAAGTATTAGAAACAGCTTCTGAACTCCAAAAAAGAGGGCGATCAGTTAGTGTTATTTATGGCAGTATGCCCCCTGAAACAAGAAAAAAGCAAATACAACGTTTTATTAATAGAGAAACATCTGTCATTGTATCCACTGATGCCATTGGAATGGGAATCAATTTACCAATAAGAAGAATAGTTTTTCTTGAAAATGATAAATTTGATGGAACAAAAAGGAGAATATTAAAGTCCCAGGAAGTGAAACAAATTGCAGGTCGTGCAGGAAGAAAGGGTATATACGATGTTGGAAAAGTTGCCTTTACAAGTGACCTGAAAAAAATGAGATACCTGTTAGAAAAAAAGGATGAAGATTTATATGGGTTTACGATTGCACCTACTCTTACTGTTTTAGAAAGATTTCAAAGATACTCAAATAATTTAGGATTGTTCTTTTATTTATGGGGACATTTTAAGAGTCCGGCTGGTACTAAAAAGGCCTCACTTGCTGATGAGATGCAGCTATATGAGATGATCATGGATACGATGGTAGAAGCAAGAATGAACCTCCAAGATTTATTTAATTTTTTACGATTACCATTTGCTACAAGTGAATCTAGTTTAAGAGCACAATGGAAAGTGAATATGGAAGCTATAGTGGAAAATAAAGATTTGCCAGAACCAAAGGTGAAAGAATCTACACTAGAGGAATTAGAATTATCCTATAAAGCTATTGGTCTTCACCTACTATTTTTATATAAACTAGAAAAAAGGACAGAGGCTTACTACTGGGAGAGACTGAGAGAAGAAATAAGCGATCAGATAAATGAACGGTTAAAAAAAGGGATAAAGGTTAAATCTAGGAGCAGAAAATGTAACTCTTGTGGGAAGGAGTTACCACAACGATTTAGATATTCTCTTTGTAACGATTGTTATTATCAATCATAAGAGAAAAGAGAGTGTGATTATAAACACTCTCTTCTTTAAATAAAACATATAAAATAAAAAAAGAGAACAACATCCGTTTCATTTTCTTGGTAAATACTATACTATTAAAATATAAATAAATTTAAGGAAGGTAATCAAATGCAATCAAAAATAAAATTTGGAATCCGTTCCAAAATCGTACTTGGTTACATTGTTATCATTCTTTGTTTGCTCATTTCCGTAATTATCCTTAATGATCAAATAAGATCCTTGCAAAGGGAACGGAATTCTATCATTGACTATGATTCGAAAATTCATAATTTCACTACTTCCATTGAAAAATATGTTTTAAATATGGAATCTGGTCAGCGTGGATACGTGATAACAGGTGATCAAAGTTACTTAGAGCCTTATAATGAAGGACTTGAAAACTGGGAAGAGCAGTATAATGAGCTTTATAGTGTAGTGACTAATAAGGATCAGCTTAAAAATTTGGACAAAGTTAAAGAAAATATTGAGCACTGGATTTCTACTGCAGGAGCACCAGTTATTCAAGAAAAACAAAAGAATAATACAGAAGCTTTAGATGGGTTCTTTGAAAATGATTCTGGACGTGAAGATATAGAACAAATAAGAGAAAGATTTAATTCTTTTAGATTAGCTGAGAGAGAAACATCCGATATTAAGGCGGCTCAATTAGATAGTCAAAATAATACATTAACCATTTTATTGTTTGGTGCATTAGTGCTTATCTCTCTTATTTCTATTCTTGTAGCTAATCAAATCTCTAAATCTATTGTTAGAACAATAAAGGAAGTTTCTGGGACAATAAAGCGGATTGCTACATCTAGTGGTGAATTAACTGGAAGAATTCATGTACAATCCCAAGATGAAATTATGGAACTTGCAGTATCAACCAATGAACTTCTTGATATTTTAGAAAAGAGGGAATGGCTACAAATGAATGTAGCTGAAATCGTCACTAATTTCCAAGGAGTTTCTACAATTGAAACGCTATCAAATCTATTTATTTCGGAGATTGCTAAGAAGGTAGAAGCAAACTTTGGAGCATTTTATGTTAAAGATGGCAAACATGACCAAGTTTGTTTTATCAAAAAGGCTACTTTCGCAGAGTCAGGAAATCAAGTAGGTAGAGATACTTTTCTAATGGGAGAAGGTTTAATAGGGCAAAGTGCAAAAGAACAAAAAGTGCTCTATTACAAGGATATTCCTAATGATTATCGTTTGATATCAACAGGGCTTGGAGATGTACCACCAAAAAGTATTATGATTGTACCTATTCTATTTGAAGGAGAAGTAGTTGCAGTCGTGGAACTAGCAACAATGACCGAGTTTACAGAAATTCAACAAGATTTAATAACTCAAATTGTTGACACATTTGGAATTACAATTAATAGTATTCTTGGAAGAATGGAAGTTGTTCGACTATTAAATGAATCACAAGCAATGACAGAAGAACTGCAGGTTCAGTCAGAAGAATTACAGACGCAATCTGAAGAATTGCAGTCACAATCCGAAGAGTTGCAGTTGCAAAAAGAAGAATTGATGGCTACCAATGAACAGCTTGAAGATCGAACAAAAGAGGCAGAAGCAAAAACAGCAGAATTAGAAAAGGCAAAAGAAGAATTAGAGGTAAAGAATGAGCAAATTATGCAGAACTCTAATTATAAATCTGAGTTCTTAGCTAATATGTCTCATGAATTAAGAACGCCTTTAAATAGTATTCTTATACTATCTGAAATGCTTGCTGAAAATGACTCTAATAATCTATCAGCAGAAGAGGCAGAATTTGCAAATGTTATTCACTCCTCGGGAAAAGATTTGCTGTCGCTCATAAATGATATTTTAGATCTTTCAAAAGTTGAGGCTGGTAAGATAGAGGTTCTTTTTAGTGAGGTAAGTATACATGATATTGCTACACAATTAGAAAGAAGCTTTGCACCAGTTGCAAAGAAAAATAATGTTGATTTCGATATAACTATTGATAAAAACGTACAAGATATCTTATATACAGATGAAAAGAGATTCCATCAAATAGCCAAAAATCTTTTATCTAATGCATTTAAATTTACAGAAAAAGGTTTTGTTTCTTTAGAAGTTAAAAAGAAAAAATTACTTACTGCTGGAATGAAAAGTATTAGCGATGATTGGGTAGAGTTAATAGTAAAAGATACTGGAATAGGTATTCCGAAAGATAAGCACAAGTTGATTTTTGAAACTTTCCAACAAGCAGATGGTGCAACTGTACGTAAATATGGAGGCACAGGTTTAGGCTTATCTATATGTAGAGAGTTTGCAAGATTACTTGGCGGTTGGATATCCTTGAATAGTGAAGAAGGAAGAGGAAGTACATTTACCCTTACTATTCCAAGCTTACCAAATGGAATTACGGAGGTACAAATGGAAGTAGCCTCTTCTGAATATGGGGATAGCATTAAAGTATCAGAGAAGAAAGATATTGAACAAGAGATTGGTACTGTTGAAGAAGTTAAGCAGGAACAACCTTTAAGTGATAAAGAAGATATTTTTAAAGAGAAAAAAGTATTAATAGTAGATGATGACAATCGTAATATATTTGCTTTAAAAACAACGTTAGAAAAAAGAGGCATGGATGTTATTGTTGCTCAAAACGGGATAGAATGTCTGGAGATACTAGATCAGACACAAGATATCGATGTTATACTAATGGATATTATGATGCCTAATATGAACGGTTATGAAACAATGACTATTATTCGTAATACCTTACAATTAACAGAAATACCAATTATCGCCTTAACCGCTAAGGCAATGAAGAACGATAGGGAGAAATGTTTAGAGGCTGGTGCATCAGATTATATTAGCAAACCACTAGATTTAGATCAGTTATATTCTGTTCTGAGAGTTTGGTTAGCAAAGTAAGGAGAGATGGATAACTGTAATGGATAATCAATTCCTGCTTAATAATCAAGAGCCGGAGTGTCAAGACAAAATAGATATTGAAGTGGATCTGCTACTCGAAGGGATATTTCGATTATCTGGGTTTGATTTCCGTGAATATAACCGATCTTCCATTACTCGGCGTATACTCTACCGAATGAAAATGGATAATATTCCTACTATTACCCGCCTTTTAGAGAAAATAGTTCATGAAGAGTCTTATTTAGATCAGGTTTTGAATGACTTTTCCATTAATGTAACAGAAATGTTTAGAAATCCTAGTTTCTTTCGTGCATTTAGAGAACAAGTTGTTCCAGAATTAAAGAAGTATGATGAAATAAGGATTTGGCATGCAGGTTGTGCTACGGGTGAGGAAGTTTATTCCATGGCCATTTTATTAGAAGAGGAAGGAATAAAAGATAAGGCGATCATTTATGCTACTGATATGAATGAAAGTGTCTTAGAAAAAGCAAGCCAAGGAGCCTTCCCTCTTCATAAAATGCAAGCCTATACGAAAAATTACATGCTTGCTGGTGGTACTAATGCCTTTTCAGAGTATTATAAGACGGATCACCAATTTGCTTATTTTCATTCTGATTTATTAAAGAATATTATTTTTGCACAACATAATTTAGTAACAGACCAATCCTTCAATGAATTTCATGTCATTATCTGTAGAAATGTATTAATCTACTTTAATCCGAACTTACAAAATCAGGTACATCGATTATTTTACGAGAGTCTTTGTAAAAATGGATTTATCGGTTTAGGGGATAAAGAGACACTAAGTTTTGTAGAGGTAATGCCAAAGTATAAAGAGTTGGTAGGGGTGGAGCGAATTTACCAAAAGATGTATTAGATTATACAGGAAAAGAAAGAAGCTAGAAAAACAGAGTAATATGTTTTTCTAGCTTCTTTTTATTCAGTATCTTGATTGCTCTTTGCTTGAATCATTAATACACACATATCATCTGGTTGATCTTCTTGCTGCTCTTTTGTTAGAAGATGATCCATTACACAATTAGTATGTTCCCATTTTTTTGAGGAAACTTCTCTAATTTTCTTCTCTGCTTCTATTTCATCTGGGCCAATCGCCTCTAGTACTCCATCTGTATACAGAATAATTTGTACTTCCTTTTCAAAAGTGATAGTACTTTTACTAATATCTATATCATCAAAGAAGCCTACGGCACATCCCCCTTGGTCTAATGGCACTACATCTTCATCATCAACTAGCATATATCCATATGGATGACCAGCATTCACATATTCCACCGTTTTACTATCTGTATCAATAACTAAATAGATAGCAGTAAAGTAAAATGGAATTCCTTCTTTTTCATTTTTTAAAAGGGCCATATATCGGTTTAATTCCTTAATAACGAGATCTGGTTCTTCCAACTGTTTGACTGATTCTCTTAGAACAGAAGAGATAAACATACAGACTAAAGAGGCGGATATACCGTGTCCCATCATATCTAAAAGTATAACAGCATAACGGTGATCATTTATTTTATGCCAGTAATACATATCACCGGCTAAATTAAAGCTAGGTAAGTAAGAAACTTCAATATGCATTTGCTTATCGTTTAATGGTGGGCTTAATAAGCTTCTCTGAACATGTGTAGCCAAATCTAGTTCGTATTGTATTTTCTTTTCGTGTTGGGTGTGCCAATCAAGTTCAGCTTTTAAACGTAGAGCTACTCGAATTCTGGCTAGTAATTCTATTTTATTCAATGGTTTTGTGATATAGTCTACTCCACCTATATCCAATGCTTCTGCCAATTTATTTTTATCTTCTAAAGCCGTAACAAATATAATTTGAATGTCCTTTAAATGTTCAACTTGCTTAATACGCCTACATGCTTCTATTCCATCTATTTCAGGCATCATAATATCAAGAAGAATTAAGTCAACAGATTCTGCTCTGCATGAATGTCCATCTAGGTCTAGATAGTCAAATAATTCGGAAGCAGATGATAGCGAAACGCAATCGTCGAATCCAGCACTCTTTAGTATTTTTTCCATTACAAATAGATTGACAGAGTTGTCATCTACTAATAGAATAGTCATCTTTGTTAGATCTCCCTTTTTTACAGAATATATGAATTAAATATGTATAAGTTTAAATATATATCTACAATTATACAGAATTTTAGTGAATAACAATAATTATATGTATTACGGAAGAAAAAGAGGGTTTATTGAACAAAAAAAGGATGCTTTAAAGATAGTTGGTCTTTAAAGCATCCTTTTAAAATTAAGCAGTAAAATTGCCATCATAACTTAACATAATAGCAGATTGGACACCATCAAGTTTTGAAATAGTATTAATGAAACTAGATTCATTTTCTTTAACTTGAATTTCATAGGTTAATTCTAATTCATTTCCTGGCATAACTGATTTTGACTTAATGGAGAATTTTTTAGTATGCTCAGTGATGGTTTTCGTTAGGGCATCTTCTATTTTTTCATTAGAGTATTTAACCACTAATAAATATGGATTTTCGACTTTAATACGATTTGTAAATAGGATAAGAACAAGTCCGATTAAAATAGCACCAATGATAACAAGTAATATGAAGCCTGCACCACAAAGAATTCCTGATACAATTGCCCAAAATAGGTAAACTAAATCCATTGGGTCCTTGATAGGCGTTCTAAAACGAACAATAGATAAAGCACCAACCATACCAAGAGATAATAAGACATTAGATGATATACCTATGATAATTAGGGCGGTTGCCATAGAAATGATGATCAAGGAAATATTAAATGTGTTCGAATAGATAACCCCAGAAAAAGTCCTTTTATATACATAATAAATAAATACTCCTACAATAAAGGCTACTAATAAGCCAATAATAGAATCTACGATAGAAAAATTACTCGTTTTCTCTAAAATGCTAGACTTAAATATATCGTCAAAACTGATATTACTCATTTTTATTCCTCCTAGTACATAGTGATGTTATTCGAATTGTAAAAGTTGACCTCCCACAAGTAAGTAGGGAAGTTTAGTTTAAGCCTGGTTTATTATCCATACATACGGCTGATTTGATATTTTGAATAAGTCCCTTTTCTTCTATCGTTAATTTGCAAAAGCGTTTTAATTATATCTGGGAGATATTCATCGTATTTTACCTCTAGCACAGTAATGTCAGGATTGGTTTCTATCATTGGTAAATCTTTATTTAATAGATCATTATTTCGAAAGCTTGTTTTTATGGAGCTATCAAAGGTTACTCTCACATTTCCATATCGATAGATAAAAACTTCTCTTTCGTAATCGACAACTGTAAGTGGCTTAAGTTGATATAAATACATCTGACTATATAATTCTCTTACAAGTTCCCTCGAGTCATGTTCCATCCATTCAATCTGACCATAACGAATTTTTTCATATTCCTCTGCAGTAATTCTGCATTTGGCTTTATAGGTCAGATTATTTCGTTTACTCTTCTTTTCTAGGTTTAGTAGGTTTGTATTATAATCGTATAATCTTACTCGAAATTTATCTCTACTGAGTAGGCCTTCTTTCTTTTGTATGAGGGCTTTATTTTCAAAGTTATCGAAGTAGACACTTCTTATAAGATATTTTCCATCTTTATTAGCATAAGGATCTACTTCATTAGCATAAGGATCTACTTCCATGACATGTTTTAATTTATTTCTTAATAGATAGCAATCTAGTTTATTCAACTCATGTTTAAGTTCTGTTCTCCCGCTTAGACCATTTAACCTTTGTGACTCCATATGTCTTCTCCTTCCTCCTTAACTTGCATGAATATATTATTAGGTACAAACCTTAATCTATCCTTAAGATTTTAAAGAAACTATTAATTTCGTTTAACCTAGTAATAAAATGAAAGAAGGATAATTCTAGATAGCATATTATTAAAAATTTATTAGTAGAGGGAAAATAATAGGAAGAAGAATTTTTAAAGGAATTGTTAAGGTTTATTATCCATAATGATAGAAAGAAGGCAGAAAGGAGAAATAGAAATGAACTTTTCAACATATAAAAAGCTTGCAATGCCTATTTGTTGTTCCTTATTTTTATTTGCATGTAGTAATGATAATAATAGTAGCTCGGAA
>DATMFU010000326.1:0-4191 GCA_035556015.1 Niallia sp.
AACTCTCGTAGGCATGCCTTTAACATCCATATTATCTTTTACCCCAATCGGAATCCCGTGCAATGGTCCCCTAAATCTCTTCTCACTCGCCTCTACTGTGTATTCCTCAGCCAATTCGATTGCTAAAGGTTTATCAAAGTACGCCCAAGCCGAAATATCTTTCTCCAATTTATCGATGTTGTCTAAATAATAATCAAGTAACTCTTTTGGTGTTAACTGTTGACGATGAATCGCTTCCGACATCTCTCTAAGTGACCTGTACTGAATATGAATCTCCTCCTTAAAAGAAATAAAGGTGCCATGATCAATAGAATCTAATAGATATTTAATTGGGAACTTCTCTAAAATTGGGGGCACACAGTTATCCTTTTGGCAATTGTAATTTCACTTAATTACATTATTCGTAACTAGAATCAAATAGAATAATCAAAAAATCCCCCATTTCAAGTTGAATTGGAAGATCATTTCGATACTATACTCACGTGATTTTAATAGAAATTAAATAGAAAAACATGATTTATTGTAATAATACGTGATGTCCGGTCACTACGGATTCATTAATTCTCTTAATATAATGTCTGACAGTGGATTGTAAGAAGAAATCTTCAGAAAGTAAATAGGGTTGAGCAAATCGAAAATCATTGGAGAATGTAATTGAGAAACTAGATGGAGTAAGAGGAGAACAAGCTGCAAGAAGCAGTGAAGATATCTCGATAATTTTATGCGATATAGTCGAGGAACCCGTCCACTTTTGTCCAGTAATTTACAATTTTGTAAATTATGTAAATTCAGTTCGTAGTTATTTTCAAATTTTATTAAATAAGTATAATTGAAATTGTAGGAGAAACCTTGCATGTACATCACTTTTATTCAAAACCCACATCCCCAATTCCCTTAAGATGGCAATATTATATCTGACCAATTTTTTCGTATTTATGATAAAATCAATAGATTGAATATCCTCAGCTTATCCTAATATTAATAAAAGGAGGCTAAATAATGTCTGACCGTGAATTATTAGATCAAATACTTCAGAAAGTAAATATGATTGACCAAATATCTCAGAAAGTAAATATGATTGACCAAATATCTCAGAAGGTAAATAAAATTGATCAAATCGAGGAGACACTGGAGACTGTGCTTCAAAAACTAGATGAAGTAACAGAACAAGTTGCAAAAAACAGTGAACAAATATCAATAATTAGAGAACAAACTGCTGCTAATTCAGAATTAAAAGCCCCTTTAGATGCAGTGATTGCAAAAGTGGAAGACCTGGAAACTGATTTGAAAGTCGTAAAGAAAGCCATTACGTCTAAGTAATAAATAGAGGCTCGCCCAACGCTTAATGATTGGGCAGCCTCTTTATTTTGGGACGAGGTACCTGTCCCCTCTGTCCCACTAGTCCTTAGCATTTTGTGATACGAACTGATCAACCTGCCCTTGTCCATACACATTCCTTAGTAAATCCTTTAATTCTTGGAGTAACTCATCAGTCGTAATATTTTCGTTTCCACGACCGACGCCATACGCTAAGATTTTTTTATATTCTTCATATAAATCCACGGTAACCACTATCATTGCCTCCTACAATCTTACTATCATTTCATTAACTAATAACATATTACCAGATAATTGTAAAAATTACATTACATTGTAATTACAGTTTCAATTGTTAATGACAAGCTTTCGACAAAAATAAAAAGAGCCTCCGAAAAAGAGACTCGAATGTAAAGAAATTGTTTGATTAAGACCTTTTTTGTCATATTTTATTATTAACTTTTCTCGCAAGAAAGCGTCACCTAGTACCTGGCACTCCACCAACCATTAAAGTTTAGAAGCTGCCTCTGTAACTAAACTGGGACGAGGTACCTGTCCCTCATGTCCCAATAACTCCATCATCTTCTGCTTGTAAGCCTCAACACCTGGTTGGTTAAAGGGATTTACTCCCAATAAGCTTGCACTCATGGCACAGGCTTTCATGAAGAAGTAGATTAAATAGCCCAAATGATAGGCATCTAACTTGGGCATCTCTAATTGAATCACTGGCACGCCGCCTTCTGAATGAGCTAGCGCTGTTCCTTGTTTTGAAATGGCATTAATTTCGTTGAACGAGCGACCGGCTAAATAGTTCAATCCATCCTCATTTCGTATGTCAAAAGGAACCTGAAAATCATCTTCTACCTCATGGAAATGGAGCAATGTCTCAAATAAAATCGGACTGCCTTCTTGAATGAATTGCCCGATTGAATGTAGGTCAGTTGAAAAATTAACAGATGAAGGATACAACCCCTTCCCCTCTTTTCCTTCACTTTCGCCGAATAACTGGATCCACCAACCGTGAAAATCCTTTAGTTTTGGTTCAAAGGAAGCTAATAATTCAACCTTATACCCTTGCTTATATAATAGATGGCGCATGACCGCGTATTGATAGGCATGATTATGAACTAAATCCGGTTCTAACAATTCCATTGCAGCTGTCCGCGCACCTTCCATTAACGCAACAATGTCTACTCCTGCAACGGCAATTGGCAATAATCCAACAGGCGTTAAAACAGAATAACGTCCACCAATGTCAGCAGGAATTACAAATTGACGATAACCACTTAAATCAGCCATCTTCTTTAAGGATCCATTTTCAGCATCCGTCGTGACGATGATTCTTGTGGCAGCGTCCTCGCCATATCGACTTTCCATATAACTACGCATCACACGAAATGCTAGAGCGGGTTCCATTGTCCCACCGGATTTAGATATCACATTAACATAGACTTCTCTATTCTTAATATAATCTAGCAATTGTTTCATATAAGAACCGCTTATATTTTGGCCAACATACAGTACTTCGATGCCATTTCGAGCTATTCCAAAATATGGGGTTAGGGCAGATTGGATAGCACGGGCGCCTAAAAATGAACCGCCAATCCCCACTACAATTAACACATCCGCCATCCCTCGAATCTCATCGGCAACGTAGGTAATTTGATTGAGCATATCTCCATACTCTTGTAGGGGGTAAGAAATCCACCCAGTTAACCCTTGTGACTCCTCCAAGTCATTATGTATAATCCTGACACGTTCACTGTATGATTCAATGTCCTTCAATTCTAGTGAACAATTTAATAGAGTGGTCTGCACTAATTGAGTAAGCAAATCGACAACCCCATTTCTAATGGTTTGGGACATCAGGGACAGGTACACTGTCCCTATAGTTTAATGGGGCAAGGTTCCTGCCTCTGTGTAAATTGGGACGAGGAACCTGTCCCCTTGTCCCCAGACAATTCCCTTGCCTTAGCAAGAATGAATTTTTTAACCCCTTCACTCAAATCTTCACGCTCTAAAGCAAAGTCAATTGTTGTTTCAATAAACCCTAATTGTTCACCGACATCGTATCGTTTACCTTCAAACTCATATGCAAATACTCGTTGAATCGTGTTTAATTGTTCTATAGCATCGGTTAACTGAATTTCTCCACCCTTGCCTATGTTCTTTTCTTCAAGGAAACGGAAAATTTCAGGCGTTAAAATATAGCGACCGATAATCGCCAAATTAGATGGAGCCTCTTCTAAAGTGGGCTTTTCCACAAATTTCGTTACCTGCATCAATGGAGAATCTGTTGTAACCGGATCGATCACCCCATATCGATGAACATCTTGATCTGACACCTCCATCACACCAATCACACTAGAAAAAGTTTGTTCATATTGTGCCATTAATTGTTTTAAACAAGGTGTATTCCCTTTGACAATGTCATCACCTAGTAATACAGCAAATGGTTCATCCCCAATAAAATTACGGGCACACCAAATCGCATGACCCAAACCCAACGGCTCTTTTTGACGTATATAATGAATTTCGATATCAGAAGAAAAACGCACTTTCTCTAACATCTCAAACTTCTTTTTCTCTATTAAACTAGCTTCCAACTCAAACGCATGATCAAAATGATCCTCAATCGAACGCTTCCCTTTACCAGTTACAATGATGATATCTTCAATACCTGAAGCAATCGCTTCCTCTACAATATATTGAATCGTCGGTTTATCAACAATGGGTAGCATTTCCTTTGGCATCGCCTTAGTGGCAGGCAAAAAACGTGTGCCAAGCCCAGCCGCCGGAATAATCGCTTTACGAATTTTTTTCATAAGTACCTCTCCTGGGACACAGGGACAGGTACACTGTCCCATTAATTAT
>DATMFU010000327.1:0-19893 GCA_035556015.1 Niallia sp.
TTGATGCATTTTAGAGATAAAGTTGTAGTGGTTTCTGGTGGTGGGAATTCAGCGGTAGATTGGGCATTAGAATTAGAGCCAATTGCGAAAAAAGTCTATTTAACATGTCGAAAAGATTCTTTAGCTGGTCATGAAGCGAAAGCAACAGAATTGCTAGATAGTAAGGTAGAGTGTCTTTTCCATACCTCCATTACAAAGCTATTAGCAAACGACAACCACGAGAAAATTGACTCTGTTGAATTATCGAATTCATTAACAGGTGAAGCTTACAAAATTAAAGTAGATGAAGTAGTTATTAACCATGGATATGAAATGGATTCATCTTTATTAAAAAATAGTGAACTAGCAATAGATATGTTAGAAGATTTCTATATAGCTGGGAATGCAAGCAGTGAGTCTTCTGTACCGGGATTATTTGCTGCTGGTGATATTTTGAAGCATGATGGGAAAGTCCATTTAATTGCAGGAGCTTTCCAAGATGCTGCAAATGCTGTTAATAAAGCAAAATTGTATATTCATCCCAATGCAAATAATTTTGGCATGGTTTCTTCCCATAATGAATTATTCGAGGAAAAGAATAAGGAAATCATTAAAAATATGATGCAATGTGAAGACTGTACTGCTATGAAGATCAGAGTAAAGTAATAAAACAAACCCCTCCTGTTTTTACAGGAGGGGTTTTTAAATGGAATTCTTATTTGGTAGTTACGGTCATCATTAACGCATTAATAGGGACTTCATTCGTTTCTAATGTATAAACTACATTTCCATCTTCAAATCGTGTAATAACCTCCACGCTCTTTGCGTTTTCTGGATAGTTTACTTCCACTCGACCATTTTCATGGGGTACTGGTAAGGAATTGGCTTCTAAGTAATCTACCATTTTTTTAGCAATGTCTACACTGTTTAGGCTACTACTTGATACGGTTTTTATTTGAAAAATCCAACGACCTTCCTTCCATTGTAAATAGGAACTTCCAGCTGCTCCTTCTGTCATTCCCTTTATATGATGGCCTAAGTCTACAGCCATATCTGTAGGTATATCCTCTAATGAAACAACAGGGAAAAGTTGATCTTGTTTAGTAGAATCTTTATAAGTAGTTCCTTGGAAAGTGCCAATTAAAGTTGCATTTCCTTTTGAACCTAAAGATTCATCATTAATGGGAATATATTCATCTGCTCGATAAAAAGAGACAGAATAAGCATCTGATTCGTTTTTATTTATTTTTGCCGTTATATATTCTTTATCCGTTATCGGAAATTTTGTTGGTAACTTGCTATTTTTCATTTTAAGTTTGGATTTAATGGTGCTAATTATTTCCTTTGTTGAAGGTGCTGAATGAGAATCATTTGATGGAGTATTCTCTTTTGTTGATGTGTTCGCATCGGTAGATTCGGTGTTTTCTTCAGTTGATGAGGTCTCATTATTAGAGTTGGTATTTCCTTCTGTTTTTGTATTCTCGGGTTTACTAGTAGTGTCTGATTTTGTTTCTTCACTAGAAGACGCAGGCTTATTACTTGAATCATTAACAAGGTTATCCTCCTTATCATTATTACATCCTGTTAGCATAAGGAGGAAGGTTAGTAAGGGGATAAAGATTAAATTACGCATTTATGACATCCTTTCTAGTGCATTTATTATTTACTTCTATTCCCTATTATGGGAAGATGTAATACTCCAATCAACTATTTGTTACAATAGGACTAAAACACTGGAGGTGTGTAATGGAAGCTTTTACTAGAAAAGTTGTGTCCATTATTTCGGAAATTCCTAAGGGGAAGGTCATGTCTTATGGACAAATTGCTCGATTAGCTGGCAGCCCTAGAGCTGCAAGGCAGATAGGTAGAATTCTACATTCTATGTCTGATAAGTACAATTTGCCTTGGCATAGGGTAATTAATAGTAAAGGGCAAATTGGGCTAAGTGGAGATCATGCTGATACTCAAAGAAAGTTGTTAGAAGAAGAGGGAATCTGTTTTCAAGAGGATGGTTCCATTAGTTTAGAGGAATTCGGTTTTGAACCCATCCATTTATTAGAAGATGATTATATGTAAAGCCTATTATCTAAGTTAGATAATAGGCCTCTTATTATATTATTTATCCATTCAAAACAGAACTCATTGTTTCTTTTAAAACAGTAACAGAATGTTTAAATTGTTCTTTTTCTTTTTCGTTTAAATTAAGTTCAATTACTTCACGAATACCTTGGCGATTAATGATAGCAGGAACGCCTATATAAACATCCTTTTCTCCATATTCTCCATCTAGATAAGCAGATACTGGTAATATAGAATTTTCATTGCCTAGAATAGCTTTTGTAATACGAACAAGTGACATGCCAATTCCATAATAGGTAGCACCCTTACGTTCAATGATATGGTAAGCAGCATCACGCACATTAACGAAAATATCATCTAAATCTTGCTGCGTATATGTTTCGTTCTTCTTAAGTAGTGTTTCAACATTTTCTAAACCAATTGTAGTACTGCTCCATACAGGTAATTCTGTATCTCCGTGTTCTCCAATAATGGCTGCGTGAATATTACGTGTATCTACATTAAAGTAATCTCCTAACATATAACGGAAGCGAGCAGAATCTAAAGTAGTACCAGAGCCAATGACTCTTTCTTTAGGAAGCCCAGATTCCTTCCAGACTACATAAGTTAAAATATCTACTGGATTTGTTGCGATAAGATATATGCCATTAAACCCACTTTCTGAGATTTCTTTAACAATTGTTTTGAAAATGGCAGTGTTTTTTGCAAGTAGATCTAAGCGTGTTTCACCTGGCTTTTGAGGAAGTCCTGCTGTAATAACGATTAAGTCCGCATCTCCACAATCAGCGTAATTACCCGCCCATACTTTCGTAGGTGCAGGAGCAAATGGCATTCCATGGTTTAAATCCATTGCTTCTCCTTCTGCTCGTTTTTGATTAACATCTATTAAAACTAGTTCTTCTGTTACACCTTGATTGATTAAAGAGTAAGCATAGCTACATCCAACAGCACCTGTTCCAATTAATACGACACGATTGATATTTTGGTTTTTCATATTAACATACCCCTTTTAATTTTGTCTTAGTATGGACATTAGACAGAAGAAATGTGCATTCCTGCAAAACTTTTTGTTTTTTTAATTATTACTGTTTATATAGTGATTATACAATAAAACATGTGATTTATTTCACATAATTATGGCGATTTTGTGAAATATAATAAATATTTTGAAAAAGAAAGCATATTCATAGTATAAGTGCTTTGCTTACTGTATTAATGGGAATATAGGCAAATACGATAATAAAGATTTTTCTATTAATCTATATTGACATAACCTGTATATACAACTATAATGAAAACGTCAACAAAACTTGTATATACAGGTTTTACTCAGAAATTATCTTTAATCATATTTTTTCATAATAGGAACATGATATAGATTAAAAGGAGGAATAGTGATGGGAAAGTATAAAGAACCGGCACAGGAGCTTCTTGAACATATAGGTGGAAGCGAAAACATCTCTGTTGTTACCCACTGTGCAACAAGAATGAGATTTGTATTAAAGAACCCGGCACAAGCAGATATAGATAGTATTGAGAAGATTCCTTTAGTAAAAGGGACATTTACACAAGCAGGACAATTTCAAGTAATAATTGGAAATGAGGTAGCTTCATTTTATAACGAATTTATTGGAATTGCAGGAGTAAGCGATACATCAAAAGATGATGCAAAAGAAGCAGCAAAACAAAATATGAACATTCTTCAAAGAATGATTGCACATCTAGCAGATATTTTCACCCCATTGATTCCAGCCATTGTAGTAGGGGGATTAATTTTAGGATTTAGAAACGTCATTGGCGAAATCAAATTGATGGAAGATGGTACAAAAACGCTAGTAGAGGTTTCACAATTCTGGTCAGGTACTTATAGCTTTCTTTGGTTAATAGGTGAAGCGATTTTTCACTTTCTTCCGGTTGGGATCACTTGGGCCATTGCTAGAAAGATGGGAGCTACACCAATATTAGGAATTGTATTAGGGATTACCCTAGTTTCTCCACAATTATTAAATGCATATGCAGTTGCTGGGGCAGAAGAAATTCCATTCTGGGATTTTGGATTTGCACAAGTTGACATGATTGGTTACCAAGCACAAGTAATACCAGCTATTTTAGCAGGATTATTATTATCTTTCTTAGAGTTGAACTTGCGTAAGATAGTTCCAAATGTTATTTCTATGATTGTTGTACCTTTCTTTGCTTTAGTGCCAACTGTTTTAATTGCACATACAGTATTAGGACCTATTGGTTGGAAAATTGGTTCTGTCATTTCTGATTTAGTATATTCAGGTTTGACTGGTTCACTTGGATGGTTGTTTGCGGCAGTATTTGGATTTGCTTATGCACCACTTGTAATAACTGGCTTACATCACATGACCAATGCTATTGATTTACAGCTAATGAGTGAATTTAATGGAACAAATCTATGGCCAATGATTGCTCTATCTAATATTGCTCAAGGTTCTGCTGTTCTAGCAATGATCTTTATCAATCGCAAAAATGAAGAAGAAAAACAAGTATCCATACCAGCAGCTATTTCATGCTATTTAGGAGTAACAGAACCAGCTATGTTTGGGATCAATTTAAAGTATGGTTTCCCATTCTTAGCAGCTATGTGTGGTTCCTTAGTGGCAGCTGTCATTTCTGTTGGTTCAGGAGTAATGGCCAATTCTATTGGGGTAGGAGGATTACCTGGAATCTTATCTATTCAAGCGAAGTTTATTCCAGAATTCGCTATCGCAATGGTTGTAGCAATTGTTATTCCTGTTATATTAACGGTTCTATTCTCTCGATTAAATATGGGGAAAGTTTCTCTTAAAAGAGTAAGAGGATAACAAACAAGTAGAGATTGATCTGCTTCTAAAAGCAGATCAATCTTTTTTATTGGTTGGAGAAATCAATTATTTCAGCTTTTTTTATATGAACAATCACATAAATTCTAAGAAATAGCTAAAAATATATTGTCACATTCTGTTATCGGTAACACAGAGAAAGCGATTGCATTGGAAACGTTTCAATTTTAAAATAAGAGTGTGAGATAAACAAGGAGGGAAAATTTCATGAAAAGTTATAAAAAACTATTAATGTCTGGAGTAGCATTACTAACAGCTTTCTCCTTAACTGCATGTAGTGGTAGCGATGACGATACAAAGAAAAACTCAGGCGCTACTGATGGGAAGAAAACATTAACAGTATCTGTTGATGGAGATGGATATAAAAAATACATTGAAAGCATTAAAGGCGATTTTGAATCAGAGAACAATGCAGATGTGAAAGTTGTTGTTATGGGTATGACAGATCAAGCAGATGCATTAGCTTTAGATGGCCCAGCTGGAACTGGCCCTGATGTTTTTATCGCTCCGTATGACCGTGTTGGATCAATGGGTAGCCAAGGTCACTTAGCTGAAGTTACAACACAACCTGAAGGAATCACTGAAACAGAAGAAAAATTAGTAACTTTTGAAGGAAAACAATATGGTACTCCATTTGTTATCGAAACATTAGTTGGTTTTTATAATAAAGACTTAGTTAGCGAAATGCCAAAAGATTTCTCTGAAGTAGAAGCATTAACAAGTGATAAAAAATATGCTTTTGAATCAGAGTCTGGTAAAAATACAGCTTTCTTAGCAAAATGGACAGATTTCTATTTTAGCTATGGTTTAGTTGCAGGATATGGCGGATATGCGTTTGGTAGTGAAGGAACGGATCCTTCTGATATTGGTTTAAATAACCAAGGTACAATTGATGCGATTAAATATGCAAAAACTTGGTATGATCAATGGCCAAAAGGTATGCAAGATGTAACTGGTGCTGGTGACTTCATTACAGAAATGTTCACTACTGGAAAAACAGCTGTAATTATCGATGGTCCTTGGATGGCATCTACTTATAAAGATGCTGGTGTGAATTATGGTGTTGGTGCAATTCCTACACTTCCAAATGGCGAGAAGTTCGCTGCATTTGGTGGAGGTAAAGCTTGGGTAGCATCATCTTATGCACAAGATCCTGAATTAGCAGCTAAATGGTTAGAGTATGTTGGTAATAGCGATAATGCTACTAAATTCTTTGAAGCTACAAATGAAATTCCAGCGAATACAATTGCTCGTGATGCAGTACCAGCTGATAATGAATTAGCACAAGCTGTAATTGCTAACTTTGAAAATGCTTCTCCAATGCCAAATATTCAGCAAATGGCTGAAGTATGGGATGGCGGACAATATTTAATGTTTGATGCTGTATCTGGTGCTAAAACACCTGAAAAATCTGCAGAAGACACAGTAAAAACAATTAAAGAATCTATTGAACAAAAATATTAATAAAAAATCCATGTAAGGAGGGAGAGTTTCTCCCTCTGAATAGAAATTTCTAATTGTTTCTAAGGAATGATTAGAAATTTCTTCTTTAAATTTACGCAATCGTTTGCATAAATTTCCTTAAAAAGGCTGTATTGGTTTATCAAAAGAAGTGGGGCGAGTGATGATTTCTTTTGATAAATCAATGAATTGCCAAATATGCAATATCATGCAAATGTAGAAAGGGGAAGCCCGAGTATGAGTCAAATGGAAAGTAGACATAAAAAAAATGCAGCACTGTTATCCATCATTCCTGGATTAGGGCAATTTTATAATAGACAATCATTTAAAGGAATTGTATTCCTGGCGTTATTTATAATCTTTGCTATAGAAATGATATTAACAGGATTTCAGGCTTTATCAGGATTAATTACATTAGGAAGTATACCTCGTGATGATCACTCGTTATTCCTAATGATTAAAGGAACACTACAATTAATTTTATTCGCAATATTTCTGTTCTTCTACGTTTTAAATATAGTAGATGCATATAAAATTGGAAAATTAAGAGATAGAGGAGAAAAGATTAATACAAAAACTCTTGATATTCTAAAGAATCTTTGGGAGCAAGGTTTTCCATACATTTTTACTTTTCCATCTTATATTTTGATGGCATTCATCATCATATTCCCTGTTTTAGTAACATTATTTATTGCTTTTACTAATTATGATTTTCAACATATTCCACCATTTAAGCTTATTGATTGGATTGGATTTGAAAACTTTACTAATATCTTTTTCTTAAGTTCCTATCGCGCAACATTTATGAAAATTTTAGTATGGACACTGATTTGGACTTTTGGAGCAACGACATTACAAATCGTTATTGGAGTTGTAGCAGCAGTAGTTCTAAATCAAAAGCATGTTAAAGGGAAAGCATTTTTCCGAATTCTTTTCTTATTACCATGGGCAGTTCCAGCATTCATTTCCATTATGGGATTCTCTAATATGTTTAACGACAGTATCGGTGCTATAAACGCACAAGTTATCCCATTAATAAATCATCTTCCACTTATTGATATACCAGCTATATCTTGGAAGACAGATGCTACATGGACAAAAGCTGCATTAATTATGATACAAGGATGGTTAGGATTCCCTTATATCTTTGTAATGGTAACAGGCGTTTTACAATCAATATCAGATGACTTATATGAAGCAGCAAATCTTGACGGAGCGTCTGCTTTCCAGCAATTCCGTAGCATTACATTACCGATGATCCTGTTTGCTACAGCGCCAGTAATGATTACACAATATACATTTAACTTCAATAATTTCTCTATTATCTATTTATTTAATGAAGGTGGTCCTGGAAGTATTGGATGGAATGCAGGTTCAACTGATATTCTTATCTCTTGGATTTACAAATTAACAACAGGTCAAGCGCCACAATACGCAGTGGCTGCAGCTGTAACATTAATTATTTCTGTTATTGTAATAGCTGTTTCATTAATCACATTTAAGAAAACAAATGCGTTTGGCAATGAGGAGATGAATTAGGATGAATATGAAAACATCACGACTAGTAAATAGAATATTAACGTATGGTTTCTTAGGAATCCTTTCCGTAATAATCATTTACCCTTTGTTGGTGACAGCATCTAGTGCTTTTCAAGCTACAAATATGGCAGCATTCACATTGAAGTTTAATGCTGATTGGGGACTAGATAATTTTAAAAGGCTATTTAGTGAAACCAATTATTTAAGCTGGTATAAAAATACAATTATTATTGCTATAGCAGTTATGATTATTCAAGTAATCTTAGTAACATTATCAGGTTATGTATTTAGTCGTTATCGCTTTGTTGGGCGAAAATACAGTTTAGTTTTCTTCCTAGTTATTCAAATGGTTCCAACAATGGCAGCATTAACAGCATATTATGTTCTTGCAACTGTTTTGGGAGCTATTGATAAATATTGGCTATTATCATTAATCTACATCGGTGGAGGAATTCCAATGAATGTTTGGTTAATGAAAGGGTATTTCGACACAATTCCTAGAGAATTTGATGAAAGTGCCCGTATTGATGGAGCAGGACACTTAAGAATATTTTTACAAATTAACTTACCATTAGTCCGACCAATGCTAGCAGTTCAAGCGCTATGGGCATTTATGACACCATTTAATGATTTCTTATTATCAAAATTCTTATTGCGTTCGAACGAACTGTTGACACTGGCAGTTGGATTACAAACACTTATTTCAAATCCACGTGAACAAAAAGTGGCACTATTTGCTGCAGGTGCAGTGCTAGCAGCATTACCAATTGTTGTTTTATTCTTCTTCCTGCAAAAGAACTTTGTTTCAGGTTTAACAAGTGGTGGTTCCAAAGGATAACTTATCAATCTTTGATTAGATTATATGAGGTGATGTATATGGATGGAAAAGACATTTTAAAGACGCTCATAGACTTGTTAGAGGCTCAAGAGCAGATAAAAATCACATATACAACTAAAGAAAGAGAAGAGTTTAATAAGCGTAAACTTATATCCTCACCAGTCTAAAGCTCTGGAGGAGCCAGTTGGTAAGACCATGTAATAATAAGTCTATAGGAAAGGGAATATAGTAATGATAAGAAGGGATATTCCCCTTCTTATCAAATAAATTAGGAAATACTCATGTAGAAGAGAGTTGGAAAAACAATGAAAAAACCAGAACCATTTTTAATGCAATATTTTCGGTCTATTATAACCCCAACAAATGTTTTTAAAGGGAAGAATATTCTTACTTGGCCAAAAATGATGATCCTTTTTATCTTTATTATCGCATGTCTGATGTTGCCTACTTCTATTCAAATGGCCAAACTTACTAGTTTTCCCTTTGAATTTCTCTTTCCAGGTACCGCAAATTTAATTACTGAAGATTTTGCAAAAGCCTTGTCAACGAAAGAGATAGAGGATGGAAAGCTAGTTGGCTTAACAAGTGAATATATAGAGGCGGATGATAAAGACGTTATTGCAATCGATGTTAAAGATCATTTTCAGCTAGTTGGTGAAGATCAAACGGTTTCAATTGAAGGATATAACAATGCCGTTATCTTTAAAGAAGATTATGCAATAATCACCAATGAAAATGGCTATGGTTTTCAATTGTTTTATCCAACAAATAAAGAGAAATACCCGTTTAATATAGAGAGCAAAGAAGACGTGATGCAATATTTAGGTTCCATATGGTATCAACAAAATAAGGCACTATTATTGCCAATACTATTAAGTTTAATCGCTTTCTTATATATAGCACTAAATGTATTACAATACGTTTTTATGTCCTTGGTATTATGGCTAACCAAAAAATCCAATATTACACATATTAACACATTTAAAGAGGCATCAAATATTGTGATGAATGCAGCAGGATTGCCCACCATTTTGGCTGTTCTTTATGGATTTATACAGTTTGATGTAGCTACGTTAATTATGATTCAGAGTATAGGGACAGTATTGATGATTGCATTTGCTTTCTTTAAAACAGGATTTAAAGAGCATGGTTATAAATAAGAGTTACTAAGATGAAGCGTAGGGAGAGAAGAGTATGTCTAATAAACGTCTTTTCAAAATAGATAGCTGGAAGTTAATATCAAATCAACTAGAAATAAAAGAGAAACGACTACAAGAAAGCTTAACGTCCATTGGAAATGGATATATGGGTATGCGTGGGAATTTCGAAGAAGGTTATTCAGGTGACCACCATCAAGGAACTTATTTAGCAGGAGTATGGTTCCCAGATAAAACAAGAGTGGGATGGTGGAAGAATGGATATCCACAATATTTCGGTAAAGTGATAAATGCTATGAACTTTATCGGAGTAGATATTTTAGTGGATGGGTCAAAACTTGATCTGTATAAAGAAGAAATTGTTGATTTCCATCTAGAGTTAGATATGAAACAAGGAATTCTAAAGAGAAGTTTCATTATTAAAAGAGGGGAAAATAAACTTAAATTTGAATTTGAACGATTCTTAAGTATTATTTCTAAAGAGATTTGTGCAATCAATATTAAGGTAACTTCTTTAATAGGAGACCACAAAGTAGAATTAATACCGTTTCTAGATGGAGACGTAACAAATGAAGATTCTAATTATGATGAGAAGTTTTGGTTAGAAGTAACAAAAAAAGTGGAGGCAACTAAAGGTTCATTAGTTGTAAAAACGGTGGAAAATAAGTTTGGAACACCACGATTTGCTGTTTCTGCTTCCATGAGTAGTGAAATAAATAAATTAGATGTTTCTTCTTACAATGAAAAATTTATGTATGTTTCCAATAACTACAGAAACACCCTACAAGAAGGAGAAACATTGGAGTTACATAAGTACATTGCAGTTGTGACTTCAAGGGACTGGGAAGAATCAGAGTTAGATGCGGTTTCTAATAAAATAGTAGAAGCAGCTCATTTTAAAGGTTATGACGCTTTAAAGCAAGAGCATATTGCTGCTTGGGCATCTAGATGGGAAAAGGCCGATGTTCAAATTGGCGGTGATGAAGAAGCACAACAAGGTATTCGTTTTAATATATTCCAATTATTCTCTACTTACTATGGGGAAGATGCGCGACTAAATGTAGGACCTAAAGGATTTACAGGAGAGAAATATGGTGGAGCTACATATTGGGATACAGAAGCATATATTGTGCCAATGTATTTAGCTGTGGCTGATCCAAAAGTTACGCAGCAGCTGTTACGTTATCGTCATCAACAGCTTCCAGGTGCAGAACATAATGCAAGACAACAAGGTTTAAAAGGTGCTTTGTATCCAATGGTAACCTTTACGGGAGTAGAATGCCACAATGAGTGGGAAATTACATTTGAAGAAATTCATCGTAATGGAGCAATTGCACATGCAATTTTTAATTATACTACTTACACTGGCGATGAAACATATGCTTTAAATGAAGGATTAGAAGTATTAGTACAAATTAGCCGCTTTTGGGCAGATCGTGTTCATTATTCGAAGAAAACAGGTCAATATATGATTCATGGAGTAACCGGACCAAATGAATATGAAAACAATGTGAATAACAACTGGTATACAAATAAAATAGCAGTTTGGACATTGCGATATACAATAGAGCTTTTAGAGAAAACTACTAAAGAGAAAAAGCTAGCTTTAAACATAGAAGATTCCGAGACCTCCAAATGGAAGGATATTATTGAAAATATGTATTATCCAGTAGATGATGAGTTAGGCATTTTTGTTCAGCATGATACCTTCTTAGATAAAGATTTACGCCCAGTGGATACTTTATTAAAAGAAGAACGTCCACTTAATCAAAACTGGTCTTGGGATAAAATACTGCGCTCGTGCTTTATTAAACAAGCAGATGTTTTACAAGGATTATACTTTTTAAATCATGAATTTAATTTAGAAGAGAAAAAACGTAACTATGCTTTCTATGAACCAATGACCGTTCATGAATCAAGCCTTTCTCCTTGTGTCCATGCGATATTAGCAGCTGAAATTGGCATGGAAGAGAAGGCATATGAAATGTACCAGCGTACAGCGAGATTAGACTTAGATAACTACAATAATGATACGGAGGATGGGTTGCATATCACAAGCATGTCAGGTAGTTGGCTTGCCATTGTCCATGGTTTTGCAGGTATGCGTACAGCAACAGGCGACCTAAATTTCTCCCCATTCTTACCTAAAGGATGGAGCCATTATGCGTTTACAATAAACTATCGTAACAGATTAATTAGAGTGACAACGACGAAAGAAGAAGCAAAATTAGAACTTCTTTCTGGAGAACCATTAAAGCTATATCTATATGATAATGAAATATTACTAGAGAAAGAGTATGTCGGGAAAAAATAATTAGCTAGTAAGTAGGAGCCTAACTTGAGACAACTGAGGTAAGTGGGCTCCCTTTTTTTGAAATAGGAGGGGATTTTTTATGCTAAAAGGGATTATATTTGATTTAGATGGGGTTATTACAGATACTGCGGAGTTTCATTATTTAGCATGGAAGAAAACAGCAGAAGAAATTAATATTCCTTTTGATCGTGAATTTAATGAAGAGTTAAAGGGAGTTAGTAGAATGGAATCCCTTTATAAGATTCTTGATCATGGGAATGTTCGTAACAACTTCTCCTCAGAACAAATTGATAAGTTAGCACTAGATAAAAACACTTACTATCAGGAATTAATTAAAGAAATAACCCCTAAAGATATATTACCTGGAATAAAGGAATTTTTAATAGAATGTAAAAATGCAGGATTACAGATTGGTTTAGCTTCGGCTAGCAAAAATGGACCCTTCATCTTAGAAAGATTAGAGCTAACATCACTCTTTGATACAATTGTCGATCCAGCAACGTTAAAAAGAGGAAAACCAGATCCGGAAATTTTTACTAAGGCAGCAAAACAATTACAATTGAGTGTGGATGAATGTGTAGGAGTAGAAGACGCAGAAGCGGGAATTGAGGCAATAAAAGGTGCCAATATGTACGCTATTGGGGTAGGTACGAAAGAACGGATGAAAAAGGCAGATTGGCAGGTAACTAGTACAAAAGAAATCACGCTTGTAGAATTAAAGAAAAGATTAGAAAGTTAGGGGTCTGACCCCACAACCATTATCCCATTAGTAGTTTAAACATTTCGATCTACTACTATATGGAGGGAATAATGGACTTGTGGGGGCTGACCCCTTTATTACTATTTTTTAAATTGCAATATAGAAAATTCCCCAGGAGCAAGTGTTAGCTCGGACTCTTTACTCCAAATTATTTCTTTATCATTATATAAGTCATAAACATTTTTATTATCCATATCTTTTAGAGGAATGTGGCAGTTTATTTCTTTGTCTGTATGGTTGATAGAAATAACGATATGTTCATCTGAATAAGACTTTTTATACATAATAATATCAGTATCAGGTTCTAAGAACATAAAGGTCCCGTAGTTTCCGAATGCTGGGTGCAACTTTCGTAGAGCAATTAATTTTTGTATATGAGTAAATAAGTCTAAGTCCTGTTTACTTTTATCCCAAACCATACACTTTCGACAACCTGGATCTTGTGTTCCTTCCATTCCGATTTCATCTCCGTAATAGATACAAGGAGTACCAGTAAAAGATAACATAAAAAGGTAAAGTTGTTTTACCCTATCTTTACGATTTTGAGCTAGCGTTAAAATACGAGGAGTATCATGACTATCCAACAAGTTAAAAGATACTTCGTTTACATTATTAGGATACATATGAAGTACTTTCGTAATCGTATGCTTAAATTCAGAAGGATGTATAGAATCCTTGGCAAAGAAGTTTACTGCTCCCGATGTAAAGGGATAGTTCATTACAGCATCAAATTGGTCCCCTCCAAGCCAAGGCATGGAATCATGCCAAATTTCTCCCAGAATATAAACATCTGAATTTATAGCTTTTACTTCTTTTCTAAAGTCACGCCAAAATTGATGGTCTACTTCGTTTGCCACATCTAGTCTCCATCCATCAATTCCAAATTCCCTCACCCAATAACGTCCTACTTCTAATAAATATTCCTTTACTTCAGGATGACTAGTGTTTAACTTGGGCATAAAAGGGGTAAAGCTAAATGTATCATAATTTGGAATTGGTGCCGTTTGAATTGGAAATTCCCGAATATGGAACCAATCTTTATACAAGGATTCTTCTCCTTTTTCCATGACATCTTGCCATTGTGGGAAGAAATAGCCACTATGATTAAAAACAGCATCCAGCATTATTCGTATTCCATTATCATGAAGTGTGTTTACCAATTGTTTGAATGTGTCTTTATCTCCGAACTGAGGATCGATTTCCATATAATCAATCGTGTCATATTTATGATTGGAATATGCTTTGAAAATAGGGGTGAAATATACGCCATTAATCCCCATTTCAACTAAATAATCTATATGGTCGATCACACCTTGAAAGTCTCCACCAAAAAAGTTTGTAGGAGTTGGTTCCGTACTTCCCCATTCAAGAGTGTCTGTTGGATTTATACTAGGATTCCCATTCGCAAAACGTTCTGGGAAAATTTGATACCAAACTGTATCTTTTACCCATTCTGGAGCCTGAAATGAATCTATTTCATGAACATAAGGTATACAGAAATAGTAAGCAGTATCATCTGTTGGAATATCAGCATAGAATCCCTTCTCAGTATAGATAAGCGTTTCTTGTTTGGAAGTTAATTCAAACCCATAACGCAATCTTCGGTATTCCGGCTTGACCTCAATAAACCAGTAATCATATAGATCTGTACTTCCGCTTTTTGTCATGGCTGCTTTTTCATATTGCCAAGCTTGATTTATAAAAATATATGGATCACCAAAAATTAGATGTACAGTATCTACATCCATTTTTTTTGTCTGAAGACGGATGTGTAAGGAATTATCTTTATAGATATAAGCAAAATTATTGCCAGGTCGATGATAAATAGCTTCTTTTAACATAGATACATTCTTCCTTTCATTAAGCAATCGTTTGCATGAAAAATTGTTGAGAATAAGTACGAAAAGATTTATAATAAAGATATCGATAAGGAAAACGTTTGCATAATTCTATTATGCAGTCTAAAGGAGTATTTAACAAGTATAATAAATTTATTTTAGCAAAATAATCCTAAAACTTTAGGTTAGAATATCGTTGGTTCAATAATATATAATATGACTAACGATAGATGGCTATGTTGGAAGAAAAGAGAAAGTTTGGAAAACTGGGGGAGTTCAATTGGCAACACTTTCAGATGTAGCAAAAAAAGCAAATGTTTCAAAAATGACAGTTTCAAGGGTATTAAACCATCCTGAGCAGGTAACAGACGAGTTAAAGCAGCTGGTTTATGAAGCGATGCAGGAATTAAATTACGTACCCAATTATGCGGCTAGAGCATTAGTAAATAATCGAACACAAGTAATAAAGTTACTGATATTAGAAGAAATGGACACAGTCGAACCGTATTATATGCATTTATTAACTGGCATTAGTCGTGAGCTTGATAAGAATCATTACTCACTTCAACTTGTAACTCCTACATCCCTTAATATAGGTAAATGTGACGGCATCATTGTAACTGGCATGCGAGAGAAGGATTACTCTTTTATTGATAAAATTAATATCCCCGTAGTCCTGTTTGGTGAAAATCTTCATGGCTATGACTTTGTAGATGTGGATAATAAAAAGGGTACCTACTTAGCAACAAAACATTTATTAGATATTGGATATAAGGAACTTATTTTTATTGGAATAAATGAAGACGAGCCTTTTGAAGTATTAAGAGAAGCAGGTTATATGGAGGCTATAGCGGAGGAAGAATTGAGTGGAAATATTCTGCGCGTGAAAAATAGCTCAAGAGAGGCAGAAGTAAAGGTATTAGACTTCTTAGAAAAAGCAAATGGAAGATATGGTTTTGTATGTGCTTCTGATCGTATCGCAATGGGAGTAATTCGAGCTATTCAACAAACAGGGAAAAGGGTTCCCGAAGATTATGTGGTAACAGGATTTGATGGTGTATTCCTTGATAGAATCTCTTCCCCTAAAATTAGTACGATTAAACAACCAGTGATGGAAATGGGAGAAGCATGTGCAAGAATGTTGCTTAAGAAAATTGATGAGAGAAATAAACAACAAGGCAAACATATCTTTGAACCAAAATTGATTGTTAGGGAATCTACAGTACTTGAAAAATTTCAATAGTAATGTTTAAGGCTACAAATATGCTTGTAGTCTTTTTAAATATAGTAATAAGAGAGTACGGAAAGTTTTCCTAATCTTAGCCACGTAAAACTTAAATCGAGTAGATAAAATGGAAAGAAATAAGAATATACTTATGAAATTTAGGGGTTGATTTAAATCGAAAATAAAGAAATTGAAAAGAGAAAATCACAGCATATTGCTATCTGTTTAGAAGAAGATGTAGAAGGGAGAAATATTACAACAGGTTTAGAAAAATACCGTCTTGTTCATCAGGCATTACCTGAGATTAACTTCTCGGAGATAAATACCGAAACAAATTTCCTATCTAAGCAAGTAAAAAATCCTTTTCTTATCAGCAGTATGACTGGTGGTACCCAAAAGGCTCTTACTATTAATAAAAACTTGGCTCAAGCAGCAGAGGAGCAAGGATGGGCATTAGCATTAGGTTCCACTCGGTCTGCTTTAGAGAGTAGGGAAACAGCTATAACCTTTCAAATGCGTAAATATGCTCCTTCTATTCCTATTATTGCTAATTTGGGGGCAGTACAATTAAATTATGGATATGGTGTAGAAGAATGTAGAAGAATATTGGAACTTACGGAAGCGGATGCGCTGGTCTTACACTTGAATAGCCTTCAAGAAGTTATTCAAAATGAAGGAGATACAAATTTCAAGGGATTACTACAAAAAATCGAAAAACTTTGTAACGCTTTAGATAGTCCTATCGGAATTAAAGAAGTTGGGTTTGGTATCAATGGGCAGTTAGCAAGACATTTAAAGGAGAGTGGAATTTCTTTTATTGATGTAGCTGGAGCAGGAGGAACATCCTGGACACAGGTAGAAAAATACCGTTCCCAAGACTTATTAAAGACGTTGGCTGCCGATGCCTTTCAAGATTGGGGGATCCCTACGGCAGAATGTATTACAGACTGTAGAAGTAATGGATATAAAGAGACACTTATTGCTAGCGGTGGAATAAAAACAGGAGTTGAAGCTGCTAAGTCAATAGCCCTTGGTGCAGATATGGTTGGATATGGGCGTAGCATTTTAGAAGCTGCAGTTTCTTCAAAGGAACAATTAGTTACAGTATTTAAGAGAATGGAGCTTGAATTAAAAATTTCTATGTTTGGAGTAGGAGCAAAAACAATAGAAGAATTAAAAAGTGCCCCTATTATTCCTAAATCATAAAAGGGGCAAGTATTTTAATTCCTTCTATTCTAAGTTACTGTGTCTACTAAGTGCATGCTCAAATTCAACATTGTTTACTTCTGCATAGTAGAGACAAATAGTATCAAAGACAATATGTGCACATTGATCAAAAAGGGAGCCTAAAGGTTGGATAGATTTCAATTCATGCTCTTTTCTATATTTCGTACTTGCAGGTATACAAATAGAAGATGTACCATTTGCGTAAAGAGGAGAAGCAGAATCAGTTGAAAGTACAAGAACGGAACACCCAATATTTCGGGCCGTTTCCGCAGTCCATACAACTGATTTTGTTTTTCCAGATCCAGAAATAGCAACAAGTAGGTCATCCTCTGTAATGGAAGGTGTAATAGTTTCTCCTATAACATAACTAGTAGCACCTAGATGCATAAGTCTCATGGCAAATGACTTTGCCATTAACCCAGATCGGCCTTCACCAATGACAAAAATTCTCTTTTTTCTTTTTAATAATATTGCCGCTTCTAATAACAAATCTTCATTAATTTGTGATAGAACTTTTTCCATTTCCTGTTGGATAGAAATGAGTTTACTCATTGTAAGATTCCTCCCTTAGCGAGTTCATTGAACTTTTTAGCAACTTCTGTTGGGTTAGCCGCTTTTGTAATAGCAGATCCAATTATGGCTATATCCACTTGGTCTTTAATTAGTTGTGGAAATGTTTCTAAGGTAATTCCACCTGCTGCTGCTATAAGGATGTTACTCGTTGCTTCTTCCTTAAGAAAGCCGCTACTATTCCAGCTATTTTTTGATAATTCTTGTTCATCTTTTCCAATATGTTTGCACAAAATGACGTCTTGAAGAGAAAATAGTTTTTTTTGCTGTTCTTGCGATGTATTAAGTAAATCGATCATCACCATTTTCTGATACTTTTTGGCTATTTCTATACAGGTTTCAATAGTAATCATAGGTGCTGTTCCCATTACTGTTACGATATCTGCTCCGGCTGCAAAACTAATCTCTAATTCATATTTAGCATTATCCATTGTTTTTGTATCAGCTAGGATTGCCTTTTGAGGAAATGCCTGTTTCAATTGTTTAATACTATCCATTCCGAATTCTTTAATAAGTGAAGTTCCTACCTCTATCCAATCAACAGAGGATTCCACTAAAGAAGTGACCTGGATGGCTTCTGATATACTTAAGCGATCTAGCGCTAGTTGGATTTTCATTTTTTCCCTACTTTCTCTATTTACTAAACCGGTTTATTAATTGATTAAAATAATAGGGGACAAATTCCCCTTAACTAATCAATTACTGTAAATACTATAATTTTTTTATGGATGATTGTCTTATCATCATATTACTAGGATATACAATCGTTTCTTTCTGATAATCTTTGTTGTTCATTTGATTTAAGAGTAATTCCGCTGCTTTTGTTCCCATGTCAAATGCTGGCTGAGCAATAATGGTCACAGGTGGATGTGAAAGATGGGCAAAAGGAAAATTATCAAAAACAATTAAGGATACTTGTTCAGGTACACTTATTTGATTTTCTTGTAAGAAAGAGATAGTTTCTAAGAAAACTAAATCATTCCCAGCCAAAATAGCTGTAGGTGGATTTTCCTTCTGAAATAGTTTGAATAGTTGATTCTTTACATCTTGTATATCTGTGCTAATTATATACTCTTCTTTAATGGCTATATTATTTTCGGCTAACGCCATTTTATATCCCTGTATTCTCTCTTTTCTAGTAGAGATAGTTAGTGGCTGAGTTAAAATAGCGATATTTCGATGTCCGTTCTGCACAAATAATTGTATAGCTTCATAGCTTGCTTGAGTATTATTAGTAAGAATAAAAGATCCATCTAATTTTGGAAGATTTCTATCCATGAAAACTACAGGATAATTCTCCTTAATCATCTTTTCATATATATCTGTATTCTGTCCTGTTGGAAAAATAATCAGACCATCCACTTGTTTTGCTTGTAAAGTTTCAATATAAGTTCTTTCTTTCATGGAGTTGTTATCCGCATTGCAAATAATTGCCTGATAATTATGTTTAAAGCAATAATCTTCAATGGCACGACATACTTCTGTAGAAAAACGATGAACAATATCTGCAACAATAATACCTATCATAGAGGTTTTTTTTTGTTTAAGACTACGTGCAATATAGTTTGGCTGATAGCCTAAATGCTCGATGGCCATTTTAATTTTTTCCCTTGTTTCTTCACTCATGTATTCATATCGTTCATTAAGGAATTGGGAGATGGTACTCTTTGAGACACCAGCATATTTGGCAACATCAGCCATGGTCACTTTCGCCATATGATTTCCTCTTTCGCTAATTACTTATAGTAGTTTGTTTCCTATATTCTAGTATATAGGAAACAATAGGTATATGTCAGGAATAGAGGATAAGTCTTAATGGTAATTTCCGAAAACTCTTACGTTTAAAGGTATTTCTAATCCTGCAATGGAACTTCACTCAATCTAGTGTTTTTCAAAGTTGTGTCTTTCTTCTTTTTAGTAGCAATGATTGTTAAGATGGCTGATAGGAGTAAAGAAATAGCCATAAAATTATAAGATGTACCAAATCCTCCTGTTAAATCATTTAAAAATCCAACGATATAAGCACCAGCAAAGGATCCTAATGCACCCATGCTATT
>DATMFU010000328.1:0-3763 GCA_035556015.1 Niallia sp.
ACCCTATAGTTCATGCGCATGCCGGGCGCACTGAAGAAAGGACATGGCGGTCACCCTGTCCTTCTTTACTTTAGCTAAATTTTTCTACTATATATTTTAACTGTAATTGGAGCGACAATCATAACAAGGATTATGCCGATAAAGATGGTCATTGATGCGCTTGAAGTGAACTCTCCATGATTGGCTAAATCTTTAAAAGCCGTGACCAAATAAGTAATAGGATTATGTTCAGCTACGATCTGCAAAAAATGGGGCAACGTATCAATAGGCACAAAGGCATTGGATAGGAACGACATCATCATGGTGACCATTGTCGAAATGCTAGAGATCGTTGCTGCGGATTTGGATAGCAGACCAATCAACGCAAACACCCAACTGATTGCGCATGCGCCGAATATGGCCAAAAGTGAAGCGACGATCAACCACCCAACCCCGGCTTCCGGACGCCATCCAAGAATAAAACCCGTACCGATTGAGAAAAAAGCCGCCACGACATATCGTAAAATATCTGATGTCACTAAACCAGCCAGTGGAGCAATCCGGACAATGGGTAATGATTTAAACCGATCAAAAACGCCAGTATCCAAATCTTCCCGTAATTGCGTGCCCGTTGCCGATGACGACATGACCAGTGTTTGAATTAGAATTCCCGGCACGATGATCGGCAAGTATCCTTGTACACCTCCAGCAATCGCACCTCCGAACAGATAAGAAAAGACGATCATGAAGAAAATAGGTATTACGGTTACATCAATCAATTTATCGGGATTATGTTTGATTTTCAGGATATTTCTTTTTGCCATTACAACTATATCATACAGAGCGCTCTTTAAATTGTTTTGTTTGCTTATCATGGATTTCATGTTTATCCCCCCTAATTATTTAGTTAGTTCCAAAAACACCTCATCAAGCGTTGGTTTTCTAACCGAAAACTCTTTGATTTCTATATCTTGCTGAGTTAAATCTACTAGTAATCTCGTCATTACTTTCGTGTCTGCCAGCTTAACGGTCAATTGGGTTCCTTCGGGTGAAATCATGGCCTCCTGACCGATTTCCGCCTTGATTAGTCCTTTGGCTCTTTCAGCATCCCTCATATGCTCCAGATTTATTTCAAAGTGCGTATCGCTTAACAAAGACTTCAATTCATTCGGTGTTCCCTGAGAAATGATTCTTCCATGATTGATTATTGCTAGTCGATCTGCTAGTTGATCCGCTTCCTCCAAATACTGAGTTGTCAGCAAAATCGTTGCCCCGTTGCTTGCCAAGTTGCGAATCACTTCCCACATCTCTCCTCGTGTGCGTGGGTCTAAGCCCGTTGTCGGTTCATCTAGAAAAATGAGTGGGGGCTTTACGATTAAGCTTACCGATAAATCCAACCGTCTACGCATCCCACCTGAAAATTCACGAATCGGTCGATCCTTTGCCTCGGTTAATGAAAACTGGTTGAGAAGTTCAAGAGCCCTCGCTTTGGATTGACTCGCTGATAAACCATTCAATTGCCCAAAGAGCTTCAAGTTTTCCATCGCGGTCAATTCCTCATCAATGGTCGCATATTGGCCCGTCAAGCCAATCAAGCTTCGAACCTTTCGAGCATCTTTGGCGACGTCTTTGCCAAAAATCATTGCTTTGCCTTTTGACACTTTAGTAATTGTTGCAAGCATTCGTAAGAAAGTTGTTTTTCCTGCACCATTCGGACCCAGAATACCGAAGATCTCTCCTTTCTTAATATCCAAAGAAATACCATCGACTGCTCGCTTGTTAGGAAATTCTTTAACGATTTCTTTAGTTGAAACGGCTAGTTCTGTCATTCTGTTCTCTCCTTTGCACATTTAGTAAGGATACTACTACAAAAGATAAGGTACCCTTACTAATAAAATAAGGTACCCTTACTAAATTGTCAACAACATAATTTGAATTACTTCGGTGACCTGATAAAATAGAGGGTACGAAGAACAAATAAGGGGAATTATTATGGATGAAAAACAATTAAACGTTGATATAACCACTAACTTTATGAAATATAATGATTTACTTACGGCATTCTTAAAAGAAAATATACTTAAAGGCAGCAGCGTGTTTACCTCTCTAAATCGAGGGCAAGGGAAAATATTGAGTATCCTTCATCAGACACCAAGTATTTCCCAAAAGGATTTAGTCAATCAATTGGATATGCGCCCGCAATCTGCTTCTGAAATGATTAAAAAGCTAGAAAAAAAGGGGTTCATCGAGCGGTATAAATCTGAAGAGGACCAACGAGTGATGATGATTACGCTAACCAAAGCTGGCAAAGTAGTTTTAAATCAAACAGAAGATTTTCAGCCTGTTTTTTTAAATGTTCTAACCATGGATGAAAAACAACAATTTAATCAAATACTCGAAAAACTTGTATCCGAAATTGAACATGAAGTCGCGAAATTTCGAAATAAGCAATAGGGGCGTCATCTATAACTGACAAAGGGGGATTACCAGCTGCACGCCTGAATTTCTGCAGTAGGTAGGTTGCGTAAGTCAAAGGGAGCCGTCCCTAAGTCAATGATTTGGGGACGGCTCCCTTTACTGGTTACCTCACTTTTCGCTTGCTATTCATTTTTTTGGGATAATCCAGCGTATTATAGCGAGCAAAATTTTCGCCCTACTTATGATACGGTTCACCCCGATTAATCCGAAATGCTCGGTAAACCTGCTCCACAAGTATCAACCGCATTAGTTGATGAGGGAAAGTCATCTTACTAAATGATAACTTTTCATCTGCTCTTTTTAAAATTTCCTCACTAAGTCCTAATGATCCGCCGATAATAAAAGTGACTTTACTTTTTCCGTATGTAGCTAACTTATCTAGTGTATCTGCTAGCTCTTCTGAAGTTTTCTGTTTGCCCTCAATAGCTAAGGCAATAACATGTGCGTCCATTGGAATCTTTGCGAGTATTCTTTCTCCCTCTTTTTTCTTTACTTGTAGCATTTCTGCTTCACTAAGAATTTCGGGAGCTTTTTCATCTGGTACTTCTATAATTTCTATTTTAGAATAGCTTGATAGCCTTTTTATGTATTCTTCTATTCCTTGCTTTAAGTATTTTTCTTTTAGCTTACCAACTGTAACAATTGAGATATTCACATGATTTCCTCACTTTACGAACAAGATATCCACAGAAGTTATCCACATATCCACATTTTCCATCCACATATTGTATGGAATCACTTGTTCGCCACCATATATATGGCCGGATTTTTACAATATTCACAGGTTGTTGATAACTTTTCTTCATCAGACACTTGTTCTAAAATTGGGAACGTTTCATGCTCATTTACCACTGTATCTATTGCTATATCAACATGCTCAGCACAACTATAAATCATTTTTTTCTCTCCTTTTATCTTTCCATTTTTTGATTTTTCTAAAATGACTGTGGATAAACTCATTTACTTTCATTCTTTAGTTATCCACATAACATCTTATCATTATAACCAAAAACTTCAACGCCTATGTTCTTACTAATTGCTCTAATAGAAAATATTTGTTCCTACTTAAAAGTGGTATTACCTAATAATTAGGCAATACCACTTGTGAAATTACATTTGGTCTTCTGATAACGTAAGTTTTGTTGTTTGTAGCTTACCTTCTCGATAATACTTAATTTCCATCGTATCACCAATTTTCTTCTCATTATATAAATGTTTTCTTAAATTGATTAAATCTACAATTTCTTTCCCATCTAATTCAACAATTACATCTAGTTCTTTTAATCCTGCCTTTTCTGCAGGTGAA
>DATMFU010000329.1:0-2509 GCA_035556015.1 Niallia sp.
GTAGTAAGGATAGTTGCTGCGACTGCTATTGCAGGTGGGTTCGCAGGCGAATAGATGATGCAAGTCTCCTCTCATTGGTTCTTTTTTATCGAACCATGATTGAGGCACTACATGTTCACAGTTAAATAGATCATCCGATAAGATGCTCAGTAACCCTTTTGCCTGCATTTCATGGAGCCGAACGTCCTCCTCTATGACAGAAAGTGGATCCATCCCATTTCCAGAATAAAGGCTTTTTAATGAACCGTTTTCCTGTAAATCAACCCAAGGGTACACATAACGGTGCGGGCTGTAGTTTAACTGATCTGTATGTGTTTTTTCAAGCAATGTGTGAAGGCTGCCTAAAAGATTAGCATCCGTGAATGAAATGCCCTGATAGTAATGATTTCTGACTTCCTTATCTTTCTTTTCGTCAAAGTAGGGTCGATTTTCCTTATAGTTTAAAAAGTCTGACTTGGCCGTTTCCCATTCACCGTATAGCAAATCTAGTTTTTCCATTATATTTTTAACGCCTGTGCAGATAATCTTTGGTTGAACACATCCGATAAGAATTCCTCTGTTGTTAAGTACAGCATTCCATTGCCGTCAAGTTTTGGCGAGTTTCCTAGAGGTATAGTTCTCTTTATTAATTGTGCATACAGCTCAGCCTCTGTCAGATTTCGCTCAAAGTTTCTGTTTTCAATCTCTTTTATGAGTGCAAGTGCCCCGGATACATGCGGTGTAGCCATCGAAGTTCCGCTTAGTTTTGCATAAGTTCCGTTTAAATACGTTGAAAGGATCTCTTCACCAGGAGCAACTAAGTCGACTTCATTATTCGAATTTGAAAATTCAGAAGAACCGCGTTGCAGGTTAATGGAACCAACGCTAATCACTTCATTGTAAGAGGCAGGGTAGGCGAATTCATCTGAAGAACTTTGTCCATCTCCCTCGTTTCCAGCAGCACAAACTACTAGAATTTGATTAGAAATTGCGTTTTGAATAGCTTGGTGCAACTCAGGTACATCGACCGAACCGCCGAGGCTCATGGAGATGATATCCACTCTTTGTTCAACTGCGTAGTTAATACCATTTAGAATCCAGTCGTATTTCCCTGAACCGCTTTGATCAAGCACTTTTAAAATCAATAAATTTGCTTCAGGTGCAACACCAACTACTCCTGTTCCGTTATGGATGGCTGCAATTGTGCCAGCCACATGTGTTCCATGGCCACTATAATCAGTGACTACATCAGGTTGTCCATCATCATCACTAGTAAAATTCCGTACACCGATAATACGTCCACTCAAATCAGGATGGGTAACATCGCAGCCTGTGTCCAATATTGCCACAGTGATTCCCTTCCCTTTAGAATTCTCCCAAATTTTTGGTACTGCAATAAGTTCAATACCTTTTGGCACTACTTCGACCACTTCGACCACTTCGACCACTTCATTCACTTGATACGGAATTAAATGTAACTTTTGCTCCATTTGTATCCCTCCTAAGAATTAAGTTTCAAGTGTATTCTTGGTAGTTAATAATAGTTTAACAATTCTGAATTCGTATAAACAGTTACAATAGATGTGTTTTTATCTAACTATCGGAATTTTAACAGTGAAAATAGTATTCGTATCTATTAGTCAATCACGCAAGATAACCTCTTAAAGATTGTGAATGTTTGTACTTAAACTAAACTGCGTTAGTATTACAAAACAGGTACTTATGATCTTCCATTATCGGGCGCTTTTCTTTATTAGGTCAGCTATTTTGATCAATCCCTAAGTCTATTAAAACGCTAAAAATCCCTACTTTAAAATTGAAAGCTGGGATTTTTCTTTGTATTTAATTATAAAATTTTAAGTTAAAGCACTACACTACATTGAAAAACAAAATTGAATAGATGTGGTAAATAGTATTAAATTTGGAATACTTTATATTGTAAAAGGAGTCCAATTATGAATAATTCATTATTATTACGAACGGGCGCTATTGTTTAAAATCAAGCTACAAAATGATGAAACTTTTTTACACTTCTAATTAATCATTTCATCTCTTTGCTTCTCGTTTTGTATTAGAATTTCCCATTGCTCTTTAAATAATTATGGTGAGTGATGAATACATCCAAACGATTTTAGGAAAACTTTCTTTAAGCAAAAGCTTTTTCAAAATTTAATGAAATTGAGTGGAATAAATGCGATTTGTTATTACAGTCATTCTTTTAACAATTACCTTGTTCATTAACGGTTCTAATGTTTTAGCAAAAGATGAAAATGTGGGCATTGAGATTGAAATGCTCTCTTGGGAAAAAGTGCATGAAATTTTGCCAAAGTACAGCAAGTTTACAGTATTGGATGTGGAAACAGGGAAAAAGTTTAAAGTGCAGAGACGCGCGGGAAACCGCCATGCGGACGTTCAGCCCTTGACTTCAAAAGATACGAAAATAATGAAAGAGATATATGGCGGCAAATGGAGCTGGAAACGAAGAGCTATTATAGTCATTCATCGAGATCGATGGATTGCGGCTTCAATG
>DATMFU010000330.1:0-3740 GCA_035556015.1 Niallia sp.
AAGCTACGCTATATTTATTCGATATAATGATTATCAAAAAATAAATATAAACCGTATTGATCCACATCAGAAAAAAATAGATAAACAATCTTTCCACTTTTATACAACTATTAATTCGAATTTAGGCTTAAGTGTTGGAAAATAACCATTAAATCGTAACAATAAAAATAATATGGTACCTATAGATAGCACACTATAAAAGGTGTACCTTTCTATAGGTATTTTTACTTTTCCATGAGGAAAAAATGATAGTTAATATTTATTGGAATAAGGGTACTATTCAGTTATATAGGTAGCAAAAGAAAAGAATATTTAATTTGAAATAAAAAATAGCAGAAAAAATATGAAACTTCTTAGTATTATATTCGTCAATAATACTAAAGATGATAAAAAGGTAATTCTCTTTTGTAATATATATGTAAAAATTGTTGCATAAAAGTGAAGCAAGTCTAAAGCGATTATGCTATAATAAATCTCGATATACGTAAGAGAAAGACAGATGCCTAAAATATACATTAATTAGGGCATTAGGGAGGATCTCTATGATTTATATAATGCTTGTTGTATGTTTTATTGGTTCTATCTTACTTACTCCATTAGTTAGAAAGCTTGCATTTAGAGTAGGGGCAATGGATAAACCAGAACAACGAAAAGTACATCAACATATTATGCCACGATTGGGTGGTTTAGCAATATACATTTGTTTTATTATAGGAGCATTAGTAATAAACCCAGATAGAGCATATCATTTTCCAATTTTAGTTGGTAGCACGATAATTGTGGCTATTGGAATTTTAGATGATATTTATAGTCTTTCTGCCAAAATAAAGTTTGTAGGACAAACTATTGCTGCATTAGTAGTAGTCCTATGGGGTGGTGTCCAAGTTGAGTTTATTAACTTGCCATTTGGTGGTCAGTTAGAATTTGGATTTTTAGATATTCCAATAACCGTATTGTGGATTGTGGGAATTACGAATGCAATAAACTTGATAGATGGATTAGATGGTTTAGCATCTGGAGTTTCCTGTATAGCTTTGTTTACTATTACTGGTATGGCTATGATTATGGGAAATGGCTATGTAGTTGCCATTTCGGCAATTGTATTGGCTAGCACAATAGGTTTTCTATTTTTCAACTTTTACCCAGCTAAAATTTTCTTGGGAGATACAGGGGCATTATTTCTCGGTTTTATTATTGCTGTCATGTCTCTTTTAGGATTTAAGAATGTAGCTTTTATCTCATTTGTTATTCCTATCATTATATTAGGAGTTCCCATTTCAGATACTTTTTTTGCGATAATTAGACGATTAGTTAATAAGCAGCCATTGATGGCTCCTGATAAGTCCCATTTACATCATTGTTTGCTGAATATAGGATTTACACATAGACAAACAGTAATTATCATTTATGCAATGGCGTCATTTTTTGGTTTAGTAGCGGTGATATTTACTCAAGCTAAAGTATGGGGAGCAATATTACTTATTGCGACGGTTCTATTAGTGATAGAAATCATAGTGGAGAAAATAGGTCTTGTTGGAAAGAACTATAAACCAATATTGAAATTTATCAATGATATTAGATTTGCAGCTGAAAAGAATAAATAACAGAGTAAAAGGGTATGGCCAACACACATTAAGTGTTGGCCATACCCTTTTTTCACTGAAGGTTAATTTATGGTTGGGGTTGAGGTTCATTCATATCTAATTCTTCTCCCTCTTCATCTTCTAAATGGAACATTTCACTATCATAATGCTTCAAATCCTCTGAAGTTAACTTTGTGCCAAAGAATTTTCTTTTCATGTAATCACTCACCATTCTGTAATGATAGAATTAGTATGTACAAATTAGTTATATTTCATAGGTGAGATGAAGTGATTTTAACTGAAAGATTAAAATTAATTTTTCATTCATTTATATGGAATGGAAGATTGTATGAATGAAAAAGCTGATTTCTACTACCTAGAAATCAGCTTTTTCATATATTATTTTATTTTACATCTTTAATATATTTGGAAGAAACATACCCTGACACTTTACCATACTTAATTTTATACCACGATCCACTTTTTTCATAAATAGTTACTTTTTTATTTTTTGTAACTGAACCTACTTTCTTGGATGATTCAGAAGGTTTCTCTCTAATATTTAAAGTAGAGGCAGTGACAGTTCCTGTTTTTACTTTATATAAAGTAAATGTCTTTGTTGCTGTTTTTTTCAGTTTGCTTGTGTTTACGGATTCTATGGAAACTGTGTACTTTCCATCACTAGATTTTCCTACATTCCATGTATACGAATGGGTACCTGATTTTAGAGATTTATTAGAAGCCAGTGTCTTAACTACTTTCTTTTTACTATTTGTAATCTTTACTGTTGTGGTCACAGATTGATTGACATGAAAGTTTACTTTTACCGTATTATTTGTAGTATTATAACTAGTTTTTACGTCTTTAATTGTAGGTGCAGTTACCTTTTTTAAAGAGAATTTTTGAGACTTGGTTGCTTTTTGATTATTGCTATTAGTAGATGTAATCGAGATAGTATAGCTTCCGTCCGCTACTTTATTTACATCCCAGCTATAAGATAAAGTTCCAGCTTTAACTGATTGATTGTTCACAAGTGTCTTAACTACTTTATTTTTACTATCTTTTATTTGAACAGTAGCTTTTGATGCTTGGTTGATATGAAGGCTTACTTTTACTTTATTGCTTTTTGCATCATAGTTTGTTTTCACATCTTTAATAGTAGGTGCTACGGTTGTTACCTTTTTCAGTGAAAATGGTTGAGTAGTTGTTGTTTGTTTGCCCATACTATTAATAGATAATATTTCTAAAGTATATGTTCCATCATTTACTTTGGTAACATCCCACTTATAAGAAAGTGTACCAGCTGATGTAGATTGCCCGTTAGCTAATGTTGCAAGAATTTTATTAGTACTGTCTTTAATGGTTACAGTTGTTGTGGCGCTCTGGTTCACTTTAAAAGAAGCAAGGACTTTATTTGTTGATCCATCATAAGAAGTATCAATAGAGCTTATAGATGGGGCTGTGATTGTTGCTACTTCAACAGATGTAATACTAGTATTACGAAGATCATTATTTGCTGCAGTGACTTCAATCATATATTTGCCATTCGTCCAGTTGTTAGCATCTATTGTATACGTATGGTTACCGGCTGTTAAGTTTACATTGTTTACAGGTGTTGCAATAATATTATTGGCCGAATTTTTAATTCTTACCGTTGTGTTAGCTGATTTATCGATGTTAAATGTAACCTTTACATTGTTGTTTGTATTTTCATATGTTGCTTTTGTATTCTTAATAACAGGAGCAGAAATATCTGCTTTCGTATATTCTGTGATTAAGTTAGTAGCAGGATAATAAAATGCTAAAATGTCTTTATAACCTTGCCCAACTTCTGCGCGATTTTGGGCACCATGTTGGCTTAAGCCGACACCATGTCCGTATCCTTGTCTACCGTCAATTTTATGTTCTGTAGTGTTACTTGAGCTTGTAAAGATAATAGATGATTTTACTTGTGAGCCAAGGATTGATTTCATCTTGTAAAAACTAATATTCTCCATATTTAGTGTTTGTAAAGATAATTTTCCATCCTTTAGTACATCTTTAATATAAAACTGAACAGTAAGAGAACCACTCGTTACTCTAGATGTATTAGAAGGGTTAGTAAAAGACAAAGTTGGAATAGAAACAATCTTCATGTCTTTATCTTTGTAACCATTT
>DATMFU010000331.1:0-3717 GCA_035556015.1 Niallia sp.
AATAATGTAGACAAATCCAATCGGGATTATTATAATTTAAAATATTACAGAAAATTTTAAATAGTTTTTATGCACTATAAACCTAAAAGCTAGTAAACCATTTATTCTGATTAGAAACTCTAAATGAAATTAGCATGAAAGATGCTGTATATATGATGATTCTATTATTATATTTAATAGAAAATAGGAGGAAAAATATATGACAAAAGCCATTCAAAATTCATTCTTAAGCTATGGTAACGAAGATGCACCAGTAAAGGTAGAAGTATTCTTAAATCTTGCTTGTCCATATTGCGCAACTTTTTTTGAAGCAGCAGATCAAAGCCTCACACCTTATATTAATAACGGCAAAGTCCAATATATCATTAAACATTATGATAAACCTCGTGAAATGCTATTATATGGTACTTTAGCGAATTTATTTTTCGATTATTCAGACCCAGAAAGAATTTATTCCATTATGAAAGATTTATTTGCAAAACAAAGTACTTGGAGTGAAAAGGATAGTGACTTTATTAAGAATATGCTAATAGAGCAGTATGGTTTAAAGGAAGAGCCAGACACCATCGAAATTAGCCTAAAGATTACAGCAGAGGCCATTCAACGCAATGTTAAAATGGTTCCTACTGTTTTTATTAATGATAAGGAATTCCAATATCCAGTAGAAATCGATGCAAACCAATTAATAGAAGAAGTAGAAAAAGCATTAGCATAGGATATTACTTCCTAAAAAATAAACTTTGGCTTCGGTATAGTTCATTAAACATGTGCTTATTCTCCCTCTTTAGGGTTAAAAAAGTTCTTCAACAAATCTCCATAATAAAAGGAGTTCTTCAAAAAGAAGAACTCCTTTTATTATTATACTCCTTTATATGCTTTGCGATATATATCAGCCAATTCAGTCACTAGCGGCAATTTAGGATTAGCTGTTGTACATTGGTCCTCAAAAGCTCGGTCTGCTAAGTAATCCACTTTTGCTTCAAACTCTTTTTGATCAACACCATGTGCAGCAATACTCATTGGTATATTCAATTCTTTTGCTAAACGAATAACAGCTTTAACAAAATTATCTACCCCTTGTTCTACTGTATTCGCTGGAAAACCTAGTATTCTAGCAAGTTCTGCATAGCGTTCATCTGCTTTAAAATATTCATATTTAGGGAACGCCACGAATTTCTTTGGTTTTTCCGCATTATAGCGAATAACATGCGGCATTAAGATGGCATTAGAGCGTCCATGTGCAATATGGAATTCTGCTCCTAATTTATGAGCTAAACTATGGTTAATACCTAAAAATGCATTTGCAAAGGCCATCCCTGCAATAGTAGAGGCATTATGCACCTTCTCACGAGCTTCTTCATCATTACCGTTGCGATATGCTCTTGGTAGATATTCAAATATTAATTGAACTGCTTTAACTGCTAAAGCATCTGTATAATCATTTGCCATATTTGAAACATACGCTTCTACAGCATGTGTCAGTACATCCATTCCTGTGTCTGCTGTAACTACAGGTGGAACAGTCATTACAAATTGTGGATCAATTATTGCTACATCTGGAGTTAACTCATAATCTGCTAGTGGATATTTAATATTTTGTTCTTTGTCTGTTATAACTGCAAAGGAAGTTACTTCAGATCCTGTACCAGATGTAGTTGGAATAGCAACAAATTTTGCTTTACCACCCAATGCTGGATATTTATATACTCTTTTACGGATATCCAAGAATTTTTGTTTTAATCCAAAAAACTCTTCTTCTGGATGCTCATAGAATAACCACATACCCTTCGCAGCGTCCATAGGTGATCCTCCACCAAGTGCTATAATACAGTCTGGCTGGAAGTTAACCATCATTTCTGTTCCTTTTGCTACTGTATCAATAGAAGGATCTGGCTCTACATCAGAGAAAACCTCCACTTGTATAAGATTAGATCGTTTTCTCAAGTTATATAATACTTTATCCACATAGCCAAATTGGACCATATAAGGATCTGTAACGATAAATACTCTTGAGATATCCGGCATTTTTTGTAAATACTGTACGGAATTTTTTTCAAAGTATACTTTTGGTGGAATTTTAAACCATTGCATATTATTATTCCTTTTAGCCAATTTTTTAATATTTAATAAATGTACATTTGTTACATTTGTAGATACAGAATTCTTACCGTAAGAACCACATCCAAGCGTTAAAGATGGTAAGAATGCGTTGTAAATATCGCCTATAGCTCCTTGAGAAGATGGAGCATTATTGATAATACGACATGCTTTCATTCTTAGAGCAAATTGTTCAATTATCTCCTTGTTTTCAGAATGAATAACAGCAGAGTGCCCTAATCCACCAAATTCAAGCATTTCTTCTGCAAGCTTAATTCCGTCCTCAGTAGATTCTGCTTTATAACAGGCTAGAACAGGACTTAATTTTTCACGTGATAATGGATAATTAGGACCTACTCCTTCTAATTCTGCTAATAGAATTTTTGTATCCTCAGGAACTTTTACTCCTGCTAGATTCGCAATGTAATAGGCAGATTTACCAACAATATCCGCATTTACTGCACATGTATTTTCATTGATTACTAACTTTTCAACTTTCGCTAGTTCTTCTTTATTTAAAAAGTAACAGCTATTACGAGTTAATTGATCCTTCACCTCATCATAAATTTCTTTATCTATAATAACCGCTTGCTCTGAAGCACAAATCATTCCGTTATCAAATGTTTTAGAAAGAATAAGATCATTCACAGCTCTTTTTACTTTTGCTGATTTTTCGATATAACAAGGTACGTTACCGGCTCCTACACCAAGTGCAGGTTTTCCACAGCTATAAGCAGATTTCACCATTCCAGGTCCACCAGTGGCTAAAATAAGGGCTACATCATTATGATTCATAAGTGCTTTTGTTGTATCAATGGAAGGTTTTTCAATCCATTGAATGCAGTTTTCTGGAGCTCCTGCTGCTACTGCTGCGTCTCTTAGTATTCTTGCTGCCTCACTGCTACATTTTTGAGCAGAAGGATGAAAAGCGAAAATAATAGGATTACGTGTTTTAATAGCAATAATCGCTTTAAACATAGTAGTAGAAGTTGGATTAGTAACAGGGGTTACTCCTGCAATAACACCGATTGGATCAGCAATCTCTACTATTCCTGTTTGTGCATCTTCTCTAATAACTCCGACCGTACGATCGTATTTAATATTATGGTAAATATATTCCGTAGAAAAAATATTTTTTGTAATCTTATCTTCATAAACACCTCTACCAGTCTCTTCAACTGCTAGTTTAGCTAAGTACATATGTTTATCTAATCCAGCTAGGGCCATTGCTTTTACAATTGCATCTACTTGTTCTTGATTTAATTTCATCATTTCTTCTAAGGCTTTTTTTCCGTTGGATGCTAATTTATTAATTACTGCTTGAACATCTTGATTTTCTACTTGCTGATTTTTCACTTTTAATTCTTTTTCAACAACTGACATCATAGATCCCTCCAACATAGTAAAATATAATTTGTGAATAATTTCACATGTTTCTTTAAAAGAAAAAACTATTTTCATAGTGTGTGAACATTTTCACATATACTCCCTTTAAAGAAGAACTATATCATTATAGTTCCATTTGAGTTACTACTTTTCAACTTCATTTGATTGGATTTTTCATTTATTACCTTTACAGTTATATCTTAATCAGATTACCAAAAACATGCAACTATTTCC
>DATMFU010000332.1:0-15814 GCA_035556015.1 Niallia sp.
CCTTCTAAAAATTATCATAAAACAAAAGCGTTTATGTATAGTAATCCTGAAGCATGGGATGCGTTAATGGATAAACTTGGAAGTATGGTAATTACATATGTTAAGTCTCAAATTCAAGCAGGTGCTAGTGCTATTCAAATATTTGATTCATGGGTAGGCACTTTAAATGTGGAAGATTATCGTCTATTTATAAAACCTATTATGAAGAAAATCTTCTCAGAATTAACGGCAGAAAATGTTCCGTTAATTATGCATGGTGTAGGAGCAAGTCACTTGGCACGAGAGTGGAACGATCTACCAATTGATGTAGTAGGGTTGGATTGGAGATTGCCAATTAAAGAAGCGAGAGAAATGGGTATTACAAAAACAGTACAAGGAAATTTAGATCCGGCAGTACTTTTAGCCCCATGGGATGTAATTGAAGAAAGAGCGAAGGAAATCATTCAACAAGGAATAGAACAACCTGGTTTTATTTTTAATCTTGGCCATGGTGTATTTCCTGATGTTGATCCTGCTGTTTTAAAGAGATTGACTGCATTTATACATGACTATTCAGGTGAGCTTCTTAGTAAAAGAAAATAAATAACAAATAATAGAGGAATGAGGAATTAAAATGAGCCGTAAAAAAATGGGACTATTAGTTATGGCATATGGTACTCCATATAAAGAAGAAGATATTGAAAGATATTATACAGATATTAGACATGGTAGAAAACCAACAGAAGAAATGCTGGATGATTTGAAGGGACGATATAAAGCAATTGGTGGAATCTCTCCTTTAGCAGAAATAACAATGGAACAAGCAAAAGGATTAGAAGAACATTTAAATAAGATTCAAGACGAAATTGAATTTAAAATGTATCTTGGCTTAAAGCATATAGAACCATTCATTGAAGATGCAGTACAAAAAATGCATGAAGATGGAATAACAGAGGCAGTTAGTATTGTACTTGCTCCACATTATTCTACTTTCAGTATTAAATCTTATAATAATCGTGCAAAAGAAAAAGCAGAAGCATTAGGCGGTCTGACTATCCAAAGTGTTGAAAGTTGGTATAAAGAGCCTAAGTTTATTGCATATTGGGTAAAGCAATTAAAAGAAACCTATAGCAAAATGTCTGATGAAGAAAGAGCAAATGCGGCATTGATTGTTTCCGCACATAGTTTGCCAGAAAAAATACTTCAGTATGGCGATCCATATCCAGAACAATTAAAGGAAACTGCTGATTTAATTGCAAAAGAAGCAGGAATCTCTAATTATTATTTAGGATGGCAAAGTGCTGGTAACACACCAGATCCTTGGCTTGGACCTGATGTACAAGATTTAACAAGAGATTTGCATAATAAATATGGATATAAAGCGTTTGTCTATGTTCCAGTAGGATTTGTTTCGGAGCATTTGGAAGTACTGTATGATAATGATTATGAATGCTATGTTGTGACAAAAGAAATAGGAGCATCTTATTTTAGACCTAAGATGCCAAATGCACAGCCAGAGTTTATCGATGTATTAGCTACAGTTGTTTTAAATAAAATAGATGTTTATGCAAAAAACTAAATGTGATTTGTATGGGAAATGGACCAAGCCTTGAGTTGTGCTTGGTTCATTTTTTTAGGAAAAATAATAAATAGGTAGCGTTTTCTAATCTTGCAACGTCTTTTTCACTGTGATATAGTTATTTTTGTACCAAATGACCAATTTGTTATTTTAGTCATTTGGTAATAACTTGAATAATCGTTTGCAGAGTGGGTACAGTAAGAAACAGGCGCTATTGCGCTTACTAGTGAGGTGGATTCTGTTGGCAGTGGATCGCAAACAGCTTATTTTAGATGCAGCAGCAAAGTCATTTTCTATGTTTGGATATAAGGCTACAACAATGGATCAAGTCGCGAAGATTGCCAATGTTGGAAAGGGAACTATTTATACTTTCTTTAAAAATAAAGAAGAACTCTTCTATGAAATTATAAATCAACTGATTCGTGAAATGAAAGAACGGGCCGATGCTTCATTTGATCAAAATTCAAGTTTTGTTGAGAATGTTCATAAAGCATTAATGAGTATGTTAGAATACCGTAAATGGCATCAACTAACTGTGAAGTTATTTCAGGAACAAAAGGAAATTGGAACGTTAGAAGTTCAAGAGGTTATTCATCATTTAGAAAGTGCCATTTTATCTCATATGAAAGTACGAGTTCAAGAGGCGGTAGATAAAGGAGAAATTGAAACAGAAAATAGTGAAATTACTGCTTTTATCATTTTTAAGCTTTATATTGCACTAATATTTGATTGGGAAAAAAATAATCCGCCATTAAGCGCGGAACAAATTGCTAAAAACTTTGAGTTACATCTTTTTAAGGGATTATCTAAGTAGGTAATCCTAAAAAAATGATTGATATGACCGATTGAATAAATTAGTCATAATGAAAATGGAGTGATAATATGAAACAAAATTTACTAAAAGCGGAGCTATCCTCTATTTTTAAAAATAGAATGAAGCTAATTTCTATTATTGCCATCATATTTATACCAATTTTATATGCTGGCTTATATTTATGGGCGTTTTGGGATCCATACGGAAATTTAGAAAAGTTGCCTGTTGCTGTTGTTAATGAAGACTCAGGAACAGAAATGAATGACAAAAAGTTAGAGATAGGGAATGATTTAGTAGAAAATCTAAAGGATAGTAATGAATTTGATTTTACTTTTGTTGATAAAGAGAAGGCTTATAAAGGTTTAAATAATCAAAAGTATTATATGATCATTGAAATACCTGAAAATTTCTCAGAAAATGCAACTACTCTTTTAGAAGATAATCCTAAGAAATTAGACTTAAAGTATGTTTCAAATCCTGGATATAATTTCATTTCTTCTCAGATTGGAAACTCTGCTATCGAAAAAATTAAAGCAGGCGTTAGCAAGGAAGTAACAAAAACATATGCTGAATCTATCTTTGAAAACTTAAATGAAATGAAAGATGGTTTACAGTCAGCAAGTTCAGGTGCTGAAAAACTAAAAGATGGAACAAGTAAAGTAAAAGATGGATCAACAGAAATATATAAAAATCTGGAAACATTAGCAGAAAAATCACTAGAATTTTCAAATGGAGTAAACAGTGCAAATAGTGGTGTTAATGAACTTGCAGATGGTGCTAATAGTTTAAATAGTGGATTACAACAACTACAAACTGCACAAGGTAGCCTAAATGAAGCGGCAGGGAAATTACAAGGTGGAGATCAATCTATTTTAAATGGTACAACTCAGTTGAAAGATGGAATAGCTTCATTAAAAAGTAATGTACCTTCTTTAATAGATGGTACGAATACGCTTCAATCAGGTTCTGATACATTGGCTTCAGGATTGACCGAATGGAGTGGGAAATCTGCGGAGTTAGCTACAGGTGCAAAACAGTTGAATGAAGGCGTAGTGAATTTACAGCAAACGATTGAGTCAATGATGCCGTTGCTTGCAGGCTTACCAGACGAGAATAAGGAACAATTAGTAAATGCCCTTCAGCAACTTGTAGATGGTAGTGATTCTATTGCTTCCAACACAACTGCTTTAAGTCAGGCTGCAAACCAGTTGGCTGAAGGTGGTCAAAACCTTTCTAGTGGTTTAACAGAATTAAATAAAGGTCAAGAAAAATTACAAACAGGTGTAGATCAGCTTAATGAAGGTAGTGTTAAATTAGAAGATGGTGTAAAACAGCAAGTGGCTGGTCAGGAAGCTTTCTTAGAAGGTATGAATAAATACACCAATGAATTTGCAAAAGCAGCTAAAGGTTCAGAAGAATTAGCAAATGGAGCTCAAACTTTACTAACAGGAATGAATACTTTATCTTCCGGATCTGTTGCTTTATCTGACGGGACTTCTAAGTTAAAGAATGGTTCGAAAGATTTAGTAGAAGGAACAGACTCATTATTGGATGGTAGCAAAGAACTTTCTGATAAATTAGCAGATGGTGCAGATGAAGCAGATGCTATTCATTCTGATGAAAAAACATATGATATGATTGCAGAGCCAATTAAAGTAGAGGATAGTAAAGTTTCCGATGTACCTAATTATGGAACTGCGTTAGCACCATATTTTATTTCTCTTGGATTATTTGTAGGTGCCTTAATGCTTTCTATTGTATTCGCTTTTGATGAGCCAGAAGGAAAGCCAAGAAGTGGAATCCGTTGGTTCTTAAGTAAAACAGCAATATTAATGGGAGTTGGATTACTACAGGCACTAGTTGCAAGCTTAGTTCTATTAGTATTTTTAGGAATTGAAGTACAGAGTGTACCATTATTTATCCTATTTACCATTCTTACAAGTATCGTATTTTTCTCGATTATTCAATTCTTTGTTACGTTACTTGGAAACCCAGGAAGATTTATTGCTGTATTAATTATGATTTTCCAATTAATCACAAGTGCAGGAACATTCCCACTTGAGTTAATTCCTGATGTTTTACAGTTTATCCACAAATTATTGCCAATGTCTTATTCTGTTGCTGGTTTGAGAGCAGTTATTTCTACTGGTGATTTTACTTATATGTGGCATAATGCAAGTATTTTAATTATCTATCCAATCATATTCCTGATTGGAACTGCTATATTCTTTGTTGTGAAGTTCAAACGAAATTTTGCTACTACAGCTGAAGCAAATGTAGAATAATAGGGAAAGCTGTTACTATCTTTCTCTTTGAAATAGATACTAGTTTCTAGTTATATTTTGAAGAGAACATAGTTAACAGTTTTTTAAGTTGTCTTGATTCGATTTTTGAAAGGAAAACTTGGACATTATAAGAAAAATAGTACAAATGAAGTGATTATTTTAAGTTTTTTCGTTATAGTATAAAAGGGTGGAAAATTCGAGATAATTTGATATATTTCTACATTAATTTTAAGGGGTGTCTTTATGCTATTTATAGACAATAAAGGTATTACAGATCCAAGAATTAATCTTGCAATAGAAGAATATGCATTGAAAAATCTAGATATCAATGAAACATATCTTCTATTTTATATAAATGAACCTTCCATAATTATTGGTAAAAACCAAAACACAATAGAAGAAATAAATACAGAATATGTTGAATCAAAAGGTATTCATGTAGTTAGAAGATTATCTGGTGGTGGAGCTGTATATCATGATTTAGGTAATTTAAATTATAGTTTTATCACAAAAGATGATGGAGATAGTTTCCATAATTTTAGAAAATTCACAGAGCCAGTTGTGCAAGCATTAAAGAGTATGGGGGTAAATGCAGAACTTAGTGGCCGTAATGACCTACTTGCAGAAGGAAGAAAAATTTCTGGAAATGCCCAATTTGCTACAAGAGGAAGAATGTTCACACATGGTACTCTATTATTTGATTCAGAGATGGACCATATTGTTTCAGCCTTAAAAGTTAAAAAAGATAAAATTGAATCAAAAGGCATTAAATCAGTAAGAAGTAGAGTTGCTAATATTACAGAATTTTTAAAAGAAAAAATTACTGTTGAAGAGTTTCGTCGCCAGTTGTTAATTTATCTTTTTAATGGAGAAGAAAATATTCAAGAGTATGTTTTGACAGAGAAAGATTGGGAAAATATTTATGAACTGTCTAAAGAAAGATATCAAAATTGGGATTGGAATTATGGAAAATCGCCTAAATTTAATTTACAACACTCCCATCGTTTTCCAGTAGGACAAATTGATGTCCGCTTTGATGTGGTAAAAGGTCTAGTGAAAAGTTGCAAGATCTATGGTGATTTCTTCGGAGTAGGAAATGTAGAAGATATCGAGAATAAACTGATTGGTGTTCGATACGAACGTAGCGAGTTAGAAAAAGCCCTAGATGACATTTCAGTTAAACATTATTTTGGAAATGTGACAAAAGAGGACTTTCTTCAATTGATCTATTAATCCTATATGTAGGTTTTAAGCATCCGACTTTTTGTGGGGTGCTTTTTTTGCTAGTAAAGTAATTATAAATCTTCCAAAGGTCTTTATAAAAAAATTGTTAACTTGTCTAATTTAAGTTCTAAAAACCAATTTTTGGACTACTTATTAATAATAGGTTGTACTAGGCAGGAGGGAGATTATGGCTAGAAAAATTGGATTTTACTCAGTGCTACTCTATGTTGTATACGGCTTATTTTTTTATTGGTATTTATTTCAATATTCAAGCCCTACCTTACCTTTTGAATATCAGGGGTCTAATGCCGATCCATCTACCTTTTTAAATAGTAGGGAATTGGTTCTTAGCGAAGAATACTCAAGAGTTAAAAACTTTCTATTCTTTATTTCTACTCCATTTGAGTGGCTAATTTATTTGTTCTTGCTATTAGTAGGTGGCTCAAAAGCATTTAAGAAATGGGGAGAGACTTCTGCAAAATACAAGGTGTTGCAAAATGCTATTTATCTTTTTTGGTTAAATCTAACAGCCTATATTCTTACGTTTCCAATTAGTTATATTAATTACTCATTGTCCAAAACATACCATATATCCACTCAAAATTTTTCATCTTGGATGAAGGATGAATTAGTAGATTTTTGGGTGAATTATCTTTTCCTATATATCATTGTGTCTGTTTTATATTGGCTGATGAGAAAGAGTAGTAAGAGATGGTGGCTTTATGCTTGGATATTATCTATTCCATTTACTTTATTTATAACGTTCATACAACCGGTTATTATTGATCCTTTGTATAATGAATTTACGCCATTAAAAAATAAAGAGTTAGAGGAAAAAATATTAGAATTAGCAAGTGCCTCTAATATTCCAGCAAATCATGTGTTTGAGGTAAATATGTCCGATAAGACAAATGCTCTTAATGCTTATGTAACCGGAATAGGTAGCAATGCTAGAATTGTTTTATGGGATACAAGCCTAAAAGAATTAAAAGAGGAAGAGATTTTATTCGTGATGGCCCATGAAATGGCTCATTATGTAGAGAAACATATCTATTTTGGAATTGCTCTCGGCCTTGCATTATCACTATTTGGTTTATATATTATTTACAAGTTGATGCACTGGATTATAGGAAGATGGGGAACAGCTCTTAAAATTGGGAAAGTAGAGGAATTACAGTCATTCCCGTTGATTCTCTTGTTAATTTCTATGCTCTCGTTTGCAGTCAATCCCTTTACTAATTTGATTTCTCGATACGAGGAAACACGAGCGGATGAGTATGCCATTCAATTAACCGAAAATCCAGAGAGTGGAATTACTACTTTTCAAAAATTAGCGAAAAGTGGTCTAAGTGAAGTGAACCCACCATTTTTAGTAAAAGTGTTCCGTTACAGTCATCCTACTATGTTGGAAAGAATCAGTAAATTAGAGGAAGATAGTATACAAATGAGGAATCACAAGCAATAGAATTATTTCCTGGAGAGAAGATCTTTCAATCTCTGTATGTAGGAATGAAAAAAACCTTAGAAATAGAAATCTAAGGTTTTTTTAGGGAAAGGCTATTCTTTTATCATTGCTCTTTAAAGGAAATTTAATCGTGTATATGTTTCTATACAAAAAAAGTAAGCCCTTTCAAAAAAGAAAGGGCTTACATTATGTTCCAAAACGTTTACATAATTGTTTATATTCAATACTTAGTTCATAAAAACTCTCTTTGTCTTGTTCATCAATGGCTTTATCAATAAGGGACATTAAATTAGCTTTTTCAACACTTAATTGAATCTCAGAAAGCAGCATATCAATGTAGAGGTCTTTCACATAAGTTTCTTGGCTTTTATTGTTTTTCATTGCACTTAACTCAGTGTACGACTTTTCATTCATCGTTCTTCCCCCCTGATGCCTTTTTAATATTATATGGTAAAAAAATGAAATTATCAATGAATTATTTAAAAATTTAGAAATTTATTTTCTCATTTTTGTATTTATTCTGAATAAATAAAATTAATTGGTTGTTTTTAGGAAAAAAGTGCTATTATTAGGTGGAATTACTCATATAGAAGAGAGAGGTTGTTGTAGATGGAAAGTGAATATAAGGTTTTAGATACTTTTGAAATTAACTATTATACGCTAGGTATTTTCCCAATTATGATGGACAATCATGTTATTTATTCAAAAATATATCAAGGAAAAGAAATTTACATCTGCAAACTAAGTCCCTTAATGATTATTAAAAGAAGTTGTGACTTTTTTTGTTGCTCCTATGAAAGTAGAAGAGAGGGAACGCGCAAGTTAATGAATTATAATCATAAGTTACCAATCATTATCGATAATGGTAACATTTATTACTTTCCAACTCATTCCCCTAATAATGCAGAATGTGCTTGGATTTCTTTTCATAATATTTTAGAAGTTAAGGAAACAGAGGGATCAGAAATAATCATTATTTTTAAAAATTTAACGGAAATAGTGGTTAATGTTTCTCTCCATACTATTAATAATCAAATAGTGAGAACAAATGCATTGAAAACGGTACAACAACATAATATCGAAGCAAGTAGAAATCCAAAGCTTATTTATAAAGAAGGAAGTGATAGGCGTAAAAAGTTGGCTGAGTGTAATGTTACATATAGAAGAAGGCTTAATCACAGCTATGAAAAATAAATACCTCTTTACGGTGTTTCTTCCGGTAAAAACCGTTTAAATAAATAATATTCCAATAGTTCTTGAACTCTATTTCGTAGGCGTGGATTAAAGTAATTATGGTATTCTTCGTAACCTTTATATAAGAATAAAAACATAGTGAACGCTTCGTCTCGATTTGTTTCTTGTATCTTCATATTATGTTTATTCATATAGCTCTTCGTTATTCTCAATTCCCCATGAACAGTCTTCATTGTATTTTCTACTAGGTCAATATATGGTTGTTTTAATTTAAAATTGCTATTCTTAATAATTTCGAGATCTCGATTAAGTATAATTAACAACATAGGAAGATAGATTGCTTTTTCCATAATATTTCTATCTTCATCTGGAATACGTGTCATAATACTCAACTCCTTTATTAAGAACGTATGTTCTGTTTTAATGATACAATCTTCCTTTATTATTTTCAAGTAGCTATTAATATTTTGTTTAAAGATTGCTATCAATATTCTACTTGAATAATTATTACGGTAAAATAAAGGGAATTTATTTCTGTTGTTGAAATAAATAAGGAATATGCTAGGAGGGGGAAGCGGAAAAATGGTTAATTCAAAAATTAAAGCGGAAGATTTGTATGAATTAAATTCAGTAGTAGATCCACAAGTAAGTCCAAATGGAGAAGATTGTTTATATGTGATTACTTCCATTGATCAGAAAACGGATAAGTACTACTCACATATATTTTATCAAAATTTAGATACGTTAAATTCCTATCAATGGACATTTGGAGAGCATAGAGATCATTCCCCTAGATGGTCACCGGATGGAAAAGAAATTGTTTTTGTTTCCAATCGAACTGGAAAAAATCAACTTTATTTATTAAGTAAAACTGGCGGAGAGGCTAAACAGTTGACCAACGTAAGAAATGGAGCTACTAATCCTGTGTGGTCACCAGATGGAAAAGAAATTGCCTTTGAGCTATCTTTAAAGAATGGGGAAACGGTACTAGATAATGAAAGCAAGGAAGAGGCTGATAAGCAATTAACTCCATTGGAAGTTAATTCGATGAAATATAAATCAGATGGAGCAGGTTTTTGGGATGGAAGTTATCAACATATTGCAGTAATAAATACAGAAAACGGTCAATTAAAGCAAGTTACATTGGCAGAAAATGATTATTACTTACAAAGCTGGTCTCCAGATGGTCAATATTTAGCGATATGTGCTGATGAAACGAAGGAAAAAGATTTTAGCTTTATAACAGATGTCTTTTTATATGAAATTGCCAATGGGAACTGGAGAAAAATAACAGATGGAAATGGCAATTTTAGCAAAGTGACATGGACTCCAAATAGCCAGAAACTCGGAATAATCGGCAGTGGGAGAGAATATGAAAATGCTACGTTATCTAAGTTATGGGTCTATGATCTTACAGAGAGTCAACTGGAATGTTTGACAGATAGCTGGGATGTAAATGTTGGCGATTATGCTATAGGAGATTTTCAACAAGGTGCTGTAACCCCAGGAATTCTTTGGGGAAAGGATAACGAAAGTTTTACTTTTTTAGCTACCGATAATGGAAATACAATTGTATATTTTGGACATATATCAGGAGCAATTTATCCATCGCTTATTGATAAGCAACATGTTTATGGTTTATCAACGGGGGGAAGTTTAAAGCGTGCAGTTGTGGCAATAAGTACCCCTACACATCCTGGAGATTTATTTACCCTAAATTTAGAAACAGGTGAACTTGTTCAAATAACAGATGTTAATAAGGAATTTAGGGAAAACCATACATTTATTGAGCATGAGGCTATTCAATTACAATCACGTGATGGATGGGATTTACATGGTTGGTTACTTAAGCCTAATGGGTTTAAAAAAGGAGAGAAATATCCACTTGTAGTTGAAATTCATGGTGGACCTCATGCCATGTATGCTAATTCTTATTTCCATGAATTTCAGACATTAGCCGCAAACGGTTTTGCCGTGTTATTCATCAATCCTCGAGGAAGTCATGGCTATGGTCAGGAATTCGTCAATGCTGTTCGTGGCGATTATGGTGGCAAAGATTATGAAGATATAATGGATGCTGTAGATTATGTACTTGAGAAATATGATTTTCTTGATGAAAGTCGTATGGGGGTAACTGGTGGTAGTTATGGTGGTTTTATGACGAACTGGATTGTTGGTCATACAAATAGATTTAAAGCAGCTGTTACTCAGCGATCTATTTCTAACTGGATTAGCTTTTATGGTGTAAGTGATATCGGTTATTATTTTACAGAATGGCAAATAAAAGCAGATTTAAATGATATAGAGACACTATGGAAACATTCTCCTTTAAAGTATGTGAATAATATGGAAACACCACTTTTAATTTTACATAGTGAAAAAGACTTCCGTTGTCCGATTGAACAAGCAGAACAATTATTCATTGCTTTAAAAGCGAAAAATAAAATTACTAAGTTTGTGAGATTTCCCGAATCGAATCATGAACTTTCTCGAAGTGGAAAACCAGCACTTCGAATAGAAAGATTAAAATATATTAATAATTGGTTTAAAGAATATTTATAAAATCAGACAGAGGTGTCCTATTTTAGGCCCTCTTTTTATTTATTTCATGAAATATAGTACAGAAGAAATTTTGATTTTAAGAAAGAAAAAATGTAGAAAAACTATTTTTTTGATATGATAGTAAATAAGAAAGTCAATCTATAGAATAAAATCTATAAAGAATTATTACATGCAAAAGGTCTATGTTTTACTATAAAGGTTAAAATATTAAAGATACATATTTCATGATTGAATTAGAGTAGAAAGGATTTTATAAGATGGGGAGAGCTGAATACAAAAAGGGAAAGAAAAGAAGAAGATTAAGGAAAGGAAGAGTTTTTTTTCTTTTGCTATTTCTTTTTATTTTTGTTGGGATAGGCTATATTGTTATTCAATATAAGCAGGGACAAAATGAATCTTTGAAGAAGGTAGACACTAGTGAGATTAAATATGAGTTTAACGGGGAAAAAGATGCAAATGGTGGAACAAATATTCTTTTATTAGGTAGTGATAAGCGTGAAGGCGATGGCTTAGAGAGAACAGATACAATAATGATCGCCCAATATCATCCAGATAAAGGAACGTATAAACTTATTTCTTTAATGAGAGATATGTATGTAGACATACCAGGATATGAACAAGGCAGAATTAACACCGCCTATACACTTGATGGTCCGGAACTATTAAGAAAAACCATTAAACAGAATTTTGATATAGACTTGCAATACTATGCCATTATTAATTTTAAGGGATTTGAAGCATTAATTGATGAGGCTTTTCCTGATGGTGTTGAAATAGAAGTAGAAAAGGAAATGTCAGCGAACATTGGTGTTACCTTAAAGCCAGGTTTACAAAAGTTAAATGGGAAAGAATTACTTGGATATGTACGTTTTAGAAAAGATGCGGAGTCTGATTTTGGACGTGTGAAAAGGCAGCAAAAGACATTACAGGCACTCTCCACGCAAATTTCAAGTGTACAGACATTTACTAAGTTACCTAAATTAGCAGGTGTGATTATGCCATACATTAACACGAGTATGGATACAGGAGATATTCTCTATATTGGAAAGGATCTACTTACTAAAAAAAATAAAGAAATAGAAACATTAAGAGTTCCTATAGATGGTTCCTTTGAAGATATGAGGGTTAACGGGGCAGCTGTTTTATCCGTTGATTTGGAGGCAAATAAAGCAGCAATTAAAGAATTCCTAGCTGAATAGCTAGAAAATTACACATGATAAACAAGTATTATGTATGATGATGAAAAAATATAATTTGTTTACATACTTTACATAGTTTCTAAGTAATAAAAGTGTAGAATGTATGTATTCATTGGAGATAATTCACCTTACTATGCGAAAAATAGTGATTATATAGGTATCTGCTACGTAAAGATATACAAGGGGTTTTTAGCTAATGGAGACAAATGAATTTTCAGAATGGTTTACACTAGAAAAAGTAATGCAATTAATTGATAGTTATCGCTCTTTTGGTCCAATTCCTGGATTGCTATTACCGTTGCTAGAAGCCTTTATCCCTTTTTTACCATTAATTGTCTTTATAATGGCTAATGTCAATGCATTTGGATATTGGCTAGGGTTTCTTTGTTCATGGGGAGGAACAGTCGTAGGTGCATTATTGGTATTTATCATAATAAGAAAATATGGACAAAAAAAGCTATTAAGTTTTATTCGAAATCATAAAAAAGTACAAAAACCTATGAATTGGATTGAAAGGCATGGCTTTGGTCCTTTATTTATCCTGCTATGCTTTCCTTTTACTCCATCAGCTTTAGTTAACATAGTAGCTGGTTTATCAAGAATAAGTACGAGCCAATATGTTTTGGCAGTTGTGGCAGGCAAGTTTGTTATGATTAGTATTGTTAGTTTTATTGGCTATGATATAACCTCCTTAATTCAAAAGCCTTTACGGACAATCCCTGTGGCAATTGCTATATTTATCCTCTGGTATATTGGAAAGATTATTGAAAAGAAATTAAACAATGGGGATTTTGAAAGAAAAGAAAGAAGTCATTAATAGAGGGGGATATGAGCAAAAGTTGTTTGGAGGAGATTAGGTTGAAGGATGTAATAAAAAAGGAAAGCATCGAATGGATAAAAGCATTTAGTATCGGTATTATTATTTTTGTTATAATTCGAGCTTTTTTCTTCTCCAATTATGTAGTAGAAGGAGAATCCATGATGCCTACACTACAAGATGGGAATAAATTAGTTGTAAATAAAATGGGATATAAAATGGCTGGCTTTCATCATTTTGATGTTATCGTTTTTCACGCAAATGAAAAGGATGATTATGTAAAAAGAGTAATTGGTGTTCCTGGAGATAAAATTGAATATCGAGATGATCATTTATATATCAATGGAAAAAAATATGAAGAGCCTTTCTTAAATGAGTATCGTAAACAAGTTTCTGCTGGAAGGCTAACTGGTGATTTTACTTTAAAAGAAATTACAGGGAAGAAAGTAGTACCTGAAGGAAAGTTGTTTGTGCTTGGAGATAATCGTTTAGGAAGCTGGGACAGTCGCCATTTTGGTTTTATATCCATAGACCAAGTAGTAGGAAAGGTAAGTATACGCTATTGGCCATTTAATGAAATAGATCATTCCTTTTAAAAGAACTCATTAATTTGAGTTCTTTTTGCATTCAAAAAAGCATGTAAAAAAAATACATATAGAAATAATTCCCTAGTTATTCACAGTTAGGGAAACATGTGTTTCTATGTTATGATAGAATAACAAATTTATAAAAAAATGGAGACGTTTAAGGGGGGAGAACATGAGTATACGATTAATAGTTGGTAGATCTGGAACAGGAAAGACAACTAAATGTATAGAGGAAATACAAACTAAACTTCATGAAGATCCTGAAGGAAGACCCATTATCTATGTAGTACCTGATCAAATGACTTTTCTTTCTGATCAGAGATTAATTACAGGACCAAACATCCAAGGTATGTTTCGGGCTCAAGTCTATAGTTTTACTCGTTTAGCATGGCGAATTCTACAAGAAACAGGTGGAATTAGTCGTTATCATATAAATACAGTTGGAGTTAGCATGCTAATTCGCAAGATTATTGAAGAGAATAAGCATGAATTAACGTTATTTCGAAAAGTTGCCGATAAAAATGGTTTTATTGATCAAGTAGAACAACTAGTGACAGAGTTTAGAAGATACACGGTGACTCCTGAGGAACTGTTAACAACTAAAAATTTAGTAGAAGATAACGGGGCAAATAAAGCCCTACAAGATAAAATACATGATTTAGAGCTAATTTATCATAAATTCGAACAAAATATTGCTGGAAAGTATATTGATGGGGAAGATTATTTTCGTTTGCTAGCAGAAAGGATAAACGAATCCACCTATTTAAAGGAAGCGGACATTTATATAGATGGATTTTATAGTTTTACCCCACAAGAATATTTAATTATTCAACAACTAATGAGCACTTGTAGAAGCGTTACAATAACGAATACTTTAGATCCATTGAATGTAAATAATAATGGGGATGAATTAAGTTTATTTCGTATGACAGGTGAATCCTATCAAACCATCCATTCCATGGCAAAGCAATTAGGAATAGAAGTGGAGTTAATCCCTCTTACGGATATTAAGAGGAATATTCATTCTTCTTTAGGCCATGTTGAACAGCATTTTGAAAGTCGACCAGGTAAGAGATTTATAGGGGAATCACGAATATTATTTGCTGAGAGTATAAACCCAAGAGCGGAAATTGAGGGGATAGCAAGGGAAATTGTAAAGTTAATTAGAAATAAGTCATATCGCTATCGTAATATAAGTTTATTATCTCGAAATATGGGAGAATATCAAAACATTATTGAGACAGTATTTCATGATTATAATATTCCATTCTTTATTGATCAAAAGAGCAGAATGCATGATCATCCACTAGTAGAGCTTATTCGTTCATCTCTAGAAATCTTCGAGTCTAACTGGCGGTATGAACCTGTATTCCGTTCCATTAAAACAGAGCTATTATTTCCTCTACATGAACGAAAGAATAATATCCGTGAAAAAGTCGATCGATTGGAAAACTATTGTCTTGCTTATGGGATAAAAGGAAATAAATGGACCTCGAAGGAACGGTGGAAATATCGAAAAATCCAAGGGCTTGATTGGGAGCAAGGGGCTCAAACAGATGCAGAAAGACAAGTAGAACAAGAGTTAAATGAACTTCGTCTCTCGTTAATTGCACCATTAGTCCGACTACAAAATAGGTTGAAAAGAGGAAAAACGGGAAGATCGAAATGTGAAGCTCTCTATTTATTCTTAGAAGAGCTTGAAGTACCAGTGAAAATGGAATATTGGAAAAATGAGTTAGAAGATAGAGGAGAACTAGTAAAAGCAGGAGAGCATGACCAAGCTTGGAATAGTATTGTAGAGCTTTTAGATCAGTTTGTAGAGATTCTTGGAGAAGAGGAAATTTCCGCTAAGCAATTTGCATCTGTAATTGGTGCTGGATTAGATTCTTTGAAGTTTTCTTTAGTACCACCAGCACTGGATCAAGTTCTAATTGCTGATTTGGAACAGTCCCGTTTAGCTGATATAAAGGTAGCGTTCATAATTGGCTTAAATGAAGGTGTATTTCCTGCTAAATTTCAAGATGAAGGGATATTCGCAGACAGTGATCGAGAGGCGCTCATTCAAAATGGAATGAAGCTAGCGCCAACAAGTAAGACAAGATTATTAGA